>JAJHRT010000080.1 GCA_020833575.1 Thermofilum sp.
TTGCCCCGGATCCTGACGGTCAGGGTGGACCCCACGTCCAGGGTCTTCCTCCCGGTGCTCGGGTCCCGCCACAGGTTGTAGGAGACTAGGGCGCCGAGGCCCCGGGGCTCGGGCTCCCCCTCCTCGAGAGCCTTGCTCATGTCGCTGACGCCCA
This sequence comes from Thermofilum sp., assembly GCA_020833575.1. Lineage (GTDB taxonomy): Archaea > Thermoproteota > Thermoprotei > Thermofilales > Thermofilaceae > Thermofilum. Next base: position 155 of record JAJHRT010000080.1, read on the forward strand.
GGTACTCGGGGAGGACGGCCGGGTCCACCGCGACGAGCTGAACCGCCTGCTCACCGCTCTCGGTGTACACCGTGCCCGGGGTGATGGAGATGCCGTAGGCCCCCTTCACCCCCGGTATGCTCCTGTAGTACGCTATGTCGGCATCGGTGAGCCCGGCCGCGCCGCCGAACACTATGATGCTGTTAGCAGCTATCGTGCGCCGGAGCTGCTCGACGAAGGCCTGCTGGAAGCTCTCACCTATCCCCAGAGCCATGCTGAGCGCCACCACAGCGACCGTGACTCCCAGCACCGCGCCTATAGCCCTGCCCCTCTTCTCGAGCAGGCTGGTGGCAGCCAGGTAGAGGTAGTCAGCCCCCCTCATCTCCTAGCCCTCCCCCGCAGGAGCAGTACTGCTAGAGCCGCGGCAGCTGCCAGCCCCGCGGCGAGCAGCAGGGGGTTCCACGACCGCGCCTCTCCCTGGCTTTCCTGCTGCGCCGGGACCGCGTTGACGAGCACTGTCCTCTCAACCTGCTGCACGCTGCCGTAGGGGTCCCTGAAGGTCGCCACCACCCTCACCTCCTGCACCCCGGGCTCCAGGACCCTGAAGGAGAACGGGACGCTCGTCAGGACCTGGGGGCTCAGCTGCCCCAGGAAGGCGTAGGGCGCCCTCACGGGGGAGAGCCCCTTGGACGCGGACACGGTCACGTTCACCGCGTAGACCGGGTAGGTGCCGTCGTTCACCAGTGTTGCGGCGACCACCACGTTGGAGCCAACCTGGGGCTGCTGGGGGATAGCCTCGACGCTGGCTATCCTCAGGCCCGCCGGGAAGACGACCGAGAGCGTGAAGCTGCCCTGGAGCGCCGCGGAGGAGCCGCTCCCCGTGCTGTACACGACCTGGTAGCCCACAGCCTCGCTGGAGGACGCCGAGGTCGGCACCAGCACGTCGACCTCGACGACCTTGTCCTCGCCGGGCTTCAGCTCGCCGATGTCGATGAAGGAGGGAGTGATGGATAGAGGGCTCTTCTGCAGGCTGAGCAGCACCTTGACGCTGTAGAGCGTCACGCCGCCCGCGTTGACCACGTGGAGCCTGAGCCTGGTGGAGGAGCCAGCTCTAACCACCGCGGGGTCCGGTGTCACCAGGACGGCCTGCCCGGATGCCACGTAGAGCGGGAGCGTGTAGGTCCTGGTGACCAGCGAGCCGGAGCAGCTCAGGTAGGAGGCGGTCACCACCAGGGCTGGGGCAGCGGACTGGGGTGCCACCGCGAGCTGGAAGGACGCGGTCTTCCCAGGGGGCAGGGAGCCCACCTGGAAGGTTAGAGGTGCTGGCGAGTCGAGTATCGCGGCTCCCTGCGCGCTGACCGTGAGGGTTAAGCGGCTGACCTCGAACCACCCCCTGTTCTCCACCTCGAGGGCCACCTGCGCCGGGGCGCCGGTGTACACAGTGCTCGGCACAGCTCTCAGCGCCAGGTCCTCACCCCAGCACGTGCTGAAGCCCAGGTCGAGCTCTGTGGAGCCCCCCTCGTAGGTGACTGTGGCTAGGCTGTCGTCCCATGTGTTCTCCCACCAGATGCGCAGCTTCGCGTCGCAGCGCGGCGCGGGCTTGGACACGTTCACCGTGAAGGCCACCACTTTCTGGGCGCCCGGCTTCCACGAGCCGAGCAGCACGGGCTGCTCCGACGTCACATTGGCCGCGCAGAGGGGCTCGAGCTCCGCCCGGGTGTTGATCAGCGTCCTAACGCCCCAGTAGGAGACAGCGACCTGGACCACCCCCACGCTGCCTGTACCGCTCGCGCTGGAGCTCTCCACGACGAAGACGAAGGTGGCGGGCCTGTAGCCAGTCCTCTGGGGGGATGCCGGCTGCGGTACCAGCGGCTGCCCTAGGGCGAGCAGTGCCAGCGCTAAGGCCAGCACGGCTGCGAGGGCTAAACTCACCCTCAAGTTGATCGATATATCTCGAGATAGGGCTCTTTTTAAGCCTTGCGCAGCCCAGCGCATATATACCCGGGCCTTGCACATACTGTGCGTGAGAGGCCCTATATTCATTCTCCGCGACCCCTTGAAGTGCACAGGGTGCAGGCTTTGCGAAGTCGCGTGCTCGCTCAAGAAGGAGAGGGCTGTGTGGCCCGAGGCGAGCAGGATCCGCGTCTATGAGCTCTTCCCCGGCGTGGATGTACCCCACACGTGCGCCCAGTGCCGCGACTACCCGTGCGTCAAGGCCTGCCAGTTCGGCGCGCTCCGCGTCGACGACGTAACCGGCGCTGTGCTCGTGGACGCTGAGAAGTGCACCAGCTGCGGCAGCTGCGTGAGGGCGTGCCCCGGCAAGGTCATGAGGCTGCACCCTGGGACTGGGAAGGCCATGGTCTGCGACCTCTGCGGGGGAGACCCCGAGTGCGTCAGGGCCTGCAGGGAGGCTGGGTTCAACGCGCTGACGGTCATACCCTACGACAGGGTCTCCTACAACGTGTACTCGGTCGTGCCCGACGAGGTGCACAGGAGGCTCTACGAGACGTTGTTCGGGGGGTGAGGGGCGTGGGCGCCCTCTACGGCTACGCGGGTAGGCTGCTGGAGGTCGACCTCTCGCGCGAGAAGGTGAGCGTGGTTGAGCTAGAGCCAGAGGTCCTCGAGAAGTACGTGGGGGGTAGGGGGCTGGCCGCCTACCTGCTCTGGCGCGAGCTGGGCAGCAGGTGGCGGGAGGTGGACCCCCTCGGCCCCGAGAACATCCTCCTCTTCCTCACAGGACCCCTCACTGGCTACTACCCGGGTGTGAAGCTCGCTGTGTCGGGCAAGTCGCCGCAGAGCAACGGCATTGTGGGCTCTGTCCTTTCGAGCGAGGTCGCCCTGGAGCTGCGCGCCGCAGGCTACGACGGCCTGGTTGTCAGGGGGCGGGCTAGCAGCCCCGTTTACATCTACGTCGAGGGGGAGCGCGTGGAGATCAGGGACGCCGGGAGGCTGTGGGGGCTGGGGGGCAGGGAGACGTTCGAGAGCCTGATGCGCGAGCTGTGGGGCGAGCTGAAGAGGAAGCACATGGCCAGGGAGGGGCTGACGAAGGAGCCCTCCTTCGTGTACATCGGGCCCGCTGGCGAGAACAGGGTCCGGACAGCCGCCGTGATGGCGAAGCTGGCCCACGCCGCGGGTTACGGCGGCTACGGCGCTGTGATGGGCTCGAAGAACCTCAAGGCAGTCGCTGTGAAGGGCTTCGGGCCGATGCCCCCGGCTAAGCGGCCCGAAGCCGTGAAGCTCCTGATACGCGAGGCCTGGCGCAGGCTGACCGCTAGAACCACCTTCAGGCAGTGGGGCACCAGCGCGGGCGGCTACTACTTCGGCGCTGTCACCAGCAGCGAGCCCGTCAGGAACTGGCAGGAGGAGTGGCACGCCAGCAGGAGCTTCGGGCAGCAGTACTTCGAGGCCCACTGGGTGAAGAGGTACTGGGGCGACTACGGGTGCCCGACCACGTGCATGAAGATTTCCCGCGTCCGCGGCGCGGTGACCGACGGCCCCGACTACGAGCTGCAGGCGTACCTCGGCGCGAACCTGGGGGTCTTCGAGCCGAAGTCCTGCATCTACCTGGCCAGCAGGGTGGACGACCTGGGCCTCTGCGGCATCCAGACCGGGAACGTGATGGGCTTCGCGGCTGAGCTGTACCAGAGGGGTATCCTGACCAAGGAGGATCTGGGCTTCGAGCTGAGGTGGGGCGACGCGGAGGCCTTCGCCAGGCTGGCGGAGATGATTGCCAGGAGGGAGGGCCTGGGGGACGTGCTGGCGGAGGGCGTCTACAGGGCGGCGCTGAGGATCTCGAGGGAGAAGGGCGTGGACGCCCTGAGGTACGCAGTCCACTCGAAGGGCGTGGGCATAGGCGCGCACGGGGTTAGGAGCGGGAAGGACTTCCTCCCGGACTTCTCCTACGCCGCCAGCACCCAGGGAGGGGATCACACCTCGGCGCCGGACGCCACCACCGGCTTCGGCGGCGAGCTCTGGTCGGCCTTCGCGGACTCCGCGGTGATCTGCTTCTTCAACATGATAGACGACCTGGCCTTCGACATGCTCTACGCGGTCACGGGGTTCGACATAGACAAGGAGCGCTGGACCCGCGAGCACGGCCGCAGAATCCTGACGATACAGAGGGTGGCGCTGCTCGAGGGAGGCCCCGACGTGCGCTGGAGGCCCGGGGTTGACGACGACCTGCCGCCGCGCTTCTACGAGCCACTACCCTCAGGCCCCTTCAAGGGGCGGGCTCCAAGCCGGGAGGAGGTTGCCAGGAAGAGGGCGGAGTACTTCCGCTTCATGGGCTGGGACGAGAACGGGATACCCCTCGACGAGACACTCGAGGAGCTCGACCTCGGCTTCCTGAAGCCAGCTGTGGCCAGGCTGCGAGGAACAGGCCGGGAGCACTAGCGCCGACGCAGCCGAGAACCTCTCGGTTAGACTTATAATCATGGTTTAACCAGGTATGCTGGGTGAGCCTTGGTTTTGAGAGTTGTCCTGAGGGTTAGGAGGAAGGGTGTTGTCATCCTGCCGAAGGCGCTGCGCGCAGCGGCGGGCATCGAGGAGGATGGCGAGGTTGTTGCTGAAGCCAGCCCGGGCGTGGTTGTGCTGAGGCCGCT
>JAJHRT010000014.1 GCA_020833575.1 Thermofilum sp.
GAGATCATTCTGCAGGCCTACGGGTGGGACCGCGGCTGGAGGGCGCTAACCCTGATCGCTGCTAACGCCAAGGTGTATAGTGGGAGCAGCGACGTTAGGGACGCAGTGATCAGAGGAGACATAGCCGTGGGAACGACCATCGACTTCTACGGGTACACAGCCCAGCAGCAGAACCCCGCGTGCCTTTACGTAATCCCCAGCGGCGAGACCATAGTGAACGCCGACCCTATCGCTGTCCTGAAGGGGGCTAGCCACCCCCGCGAGGCCGCGGTGTTTGTTGCCTGGGTGCTTAACGAGATGGGAGGCCAGCAGGTGTGGCTTGACCCGAACATCAACAGGCTGCCTATAAACCCGAAGGTGTTTGAAACTCCTGAGGGCGCTAAGAGGCCCGACCTAAGGAAAGCCCTCGAGGACGTGCAGCGTGTAGGTGGAATTGAGTTCAACGAGACGCTCTCAACGCTCTGGGTGACTGCCGTTATGAACTACTTCAAGGCGACGCTTGTTGACGCTCACGACGACTTGCAGCCTGTGTGGGCGCAGATAGCGAAGGCGTACCTGGAGAAGAGGATCACCCAGGAGCAGTTCGACAAGCTCGTGGACTCGCTTACGGCGCCGATCACGTTCACAGACCCGTTAACGAACACCAAGACAACCTTCACTCTAGACTACGCCATCAGGATCAGCAGGCACCTAGCGCAGGACCCCTCGATATACCAGAACCTGATGAACCAGTGGAGGGAAGCCGCTAGAGCACGCTACCTAAGCACGCAGCAGCTACTCAAGCAGATGCTAGGCTCGTAGCTTCAATACTCGACCGCTTTTTTACCAGGCATCCCTGGACTTCTGCTAAGTGTTACCAAATATACCCCGTCTGCTACCTGTGAAATGGTGCTATAGCCCGTGCGCGTCAGCAGAGACTCCGTCTGGTTGGCGGGCTTCGCGGTTGCCGCGCTCTACACTGCGCTCTGGCTCCTCGACCCCAAGCTGGCGTGCTCTGCCGATGCTGCGCTCTGGCTCGCGAGCCTGGCGTCAGCGGGCGCGCTCTACCTGCTCGGCTACGATTACCGCTGGGTCAAGTTCAGCTCTGGGATGAGCTTCCTCGCCGTGTTCACGCTGCTCTACGACTTCTTCACCCTTGCTATAGGCGCTCCAGGTCTCCCACGGGCTGTTGCCTTCTTTCTGACACCACTGCTCGCTGTGGCCGCGGGTGGGTACCTGCGTGAGAAGGTGCTGTACCTGAGGCAGGCGCGGGAGGCGCGGAGAGGGACTGTCTCGCTCGCTCGCAGAATAAGGAGTACGCTCTACGAGCTAGACCCCCTGATGTGGTTCTTCCTGCTCTTCGGCTCGGCATTCCTGGTAACCTTCCTCGTAGCCCCCCTCGCCTTCGTTCTCATAAACGCGTTCCGCGCCCCGGCGGGCGGCGCGTGGTACTCGAACTTCCAGCGCATATTCACCGCTAGGGAGTACGTCAGGCTGGAGACGCTGCCCGGAGAGCAGTTCGCGTTCGAGATCCCTCTTGACGGCGAGAAGCTCCTCGTGGTCAAGGGTATCAACTACGGCGTGCTGGTGAACAGCTTGATCCTCTCCCTCGTGGTCACGGCGGCTGCCACGCTGCTCGGCGTGATAGTGGCGTTCGTGCTCGCCCGGTACACGTTCCCTGGGAGGGAGCTCCTCAGGATTCTCTCCCTGGTGCCCCTCTTCGTGACGCCCTTTGTCAATTCCTACGTGGTGAAGATTCTCTTCAGCGAGTACGGCCCCATATCGGCGCTCACCAGCGCACTCTTCGGGTGGAAGCTCAGGATCGACGGGCTCGTGGGAGTAGCCCTCGCGCAGATCATCTCCTTTTACCCAATTGTCTACCTCAACGCCTACAGCGCCTTCCTCAACGTTGACCCGAGCACGGAGGAGCAGGCCGAGAACCTCGGAGCCCGAGGCTTCACCCTCTTCAGGAGCGTGACCTTCCCCCTAGCGCTCCCCGGGATCGTGGCCGGTGCCATAATCGTCTACATCTTCAGCCTGGAGGACGTCGGCGCGCCGCTGATCTTCCAGGAGTGGAACCTGATGAGCGCTCAGATCTTCAGGGGCTTTGTGACGCAGACAGGTATCGTGACGCCCGAGTCCGCCGCGCTCGGCATAGTCATGCTCTTCGTGGCTGTGATGGGCTTCCTCGCGATCCGCAACTACGTGGGGATGAGGAGCTACGCGATGATCAGCCGCGGAGGGCGCCTGGTCTCCAGGCAGAGGCCTCTAGGCTTCGCCGGCAAGCTAGTGGTCTACTTGGTCATCTTCCCTGTAGTGCTCCTGACCTCCTTCCCGCAGATCGGGGTGTTCCTCCTCGCCTTCAACGTGATGCCTCCCAGGGGCTTCGAGATAAACCTGGGGGCCTTCACGCCGGAGTACTTCTCCCGCCTCTTCCTGGACCCAGGGGTGTTCACGTTCATTAGGAACACGCTGGTTTATGCGTCCCTCTCGGTCGCGCTGGCCCTCACAGTTGCCATCATGGTGGGGTACGGTGTCAGCAGGATCAGGGTGAGCTGGCTCTCCAACGCCCTCGACACGCTAGCCACGGTGCCGCTGGCGATCCCCGGGCTCGTCATAGCGCTCGGCTACTACTACTTCTTCACGACCCTCTTCTCGGGGACGCCCCTGGACCCTGTCTCGATCGGCGCGTTCCAGGCCTGGGTCATCCTGGTCATCGCGTACAGCGTGAGGAAGCTGCCCTACGTGGTCCGCTCCGTGTACGCGGGCTTCCAGCAGGTGCACGTGGGCCTCGAGGAGGCTGCGATGAACCTGGGGGCGACCAGGGCTAGAGTTGTCTTCGGGGTGACACTCCCCTACGTGATCTCCTACGTGTTCAGCGGGGCTGTGCTGGGCTTCATCTACATGGCGACGGAGGTGAGCACGAGCATAACAATTGGGGGTTTCAACCCCTCGCAGGCGCCGATGACCTATTATATGATGAACGTGTACAAGGGCGGATCCCCGGTCGGCGTGCAGGTAGCGGCTGCGATGGGTGTGCTGCTTATATTAATCCAGCTCGCCGCGATACTCACCGTGGTGAGAGTGCTCAAGCAGAGGTACGCCTTCATCGGGGTGTAGTCCCATGGTGGGGATCAGGCTCGTGGGCGTGAGCAAGGTTTACGGCCGCGTTAGGGCCCTCGACAGGGTTTCCCTTGAGGTGAGGGAGGGGGAGCTCTTCATGATCCTCGGGCCCAGCGGCTGCGGCAAGACGACCCTGCTCAGGGTTGTCGCCGGCTTCGAAGTCCCCGAGGAGGGGAGGGTCTACTTCGGCGACCAGGATGTGACGTTCCTGAAGCCCTACATGAGGAACACCGCCATGGTCTTCCAGAACTACGCGCTCTGGCCGCATATGACCGTGTTCGAGAACATCGCATACGGGCTGAGGATCAGGAGGAGGCAGCTGGGACTGAGCGACGAGGAGATAGAGCGCAGGGTCAGGGAGGCCCTGAAGCTGGTCAGGCTCGAGGGGCTGGAGGACAGGTACCCCCTGCAGCTCAGCGGGGGCCAGCAGCAGAGGGTCGCCCTCGCCCGCGCGCTAGTCGTCCAGCCCAAGGTGCTCCTGCTCGACGAGCCGCTGAGCAACCTGGACGCCAAGCTGAGGCTGGAGATGCGCGAGGAGATAAAGAGGATCCAGAGCTCGCTGAGGATCACCGCGATCTACGTGACGCACGACCAGGAGGAGGCGATGAGCCTGGCGGACCGCATAGCCGTCATGAACAGGGGCAGGGTGCTGCAGGTGGGGACGCCGAGGGAGATATACTCGAAGCCGAGCAACCTCTTCGTGGCAACCTTCATCGGCAGGAGCACGTACCTCGTGGGGGAGGTCGCCGAGGTGGTGGGGGATAGGGTCAAGCTCAGGGTGGACAGCCAGGTGCTGGAGGGCTTCCTGGCGCCCGGCTACAGCGTCAGGGAGGGCGAGAGGGCTGTGGCGATCATGAAGACGGAGGACTTCTCGGTGGAGGGGTCGGGCAACACCCTGGAGGGGGTTGTCGAGATGACGATGTTCATAGGGATGTTCAACCAGGTCAAGGTCAGGGTGGGGGACCAGAGGATCACAGCTCTCCTGGAGCCCTCCCTCGACATCCAGCCGGGGCAGAGGCTGAGGCTCAGCATACGGCCCAGCGATGTGAGCGTCTTCCCGCTGACGGGATGGGAGGAGGAGGTCTTCGCCTGAGGGGAAGCACGGCGAGCCATGCGCGAGGCCCTGCTCTACGAGAGGCTCCGGGGAGGGCTGGTAAGGTGCAACCTCTGCGAGCGACGCTGCTTGATCAGCGACGGCGGCAGGGGCTTCTGCGGAGTCAGGGTGAACAGGGGCGGCACCTTGTACACGCTCACCTACGGCAACCTCTCAGCAGTTGAGTCGAGGCCTATCGAGATAAAGCCGTTCTTCCACTTCTGGCCTGGCTCCACAGCCTTAACCTTCAGCTCGTGGAGCTGCAACTTCCGCTGCCCCTGGTGCCAGAACTGGCACCTCTCCAGGACCCTGCCCGACGAGGTGCGCGGCCTCGATATACCCCCTGGCGAGCTGGTGGAGCTCGCCGTGAGGCAGGGCGACGAGGGCATCTGCGTGTCCTTTAACGAGCCCACGCTCCTGTTCGAGTACAGCGTGGAGGCCTTCGGGGAGGCGAAGAAGCGCGGTCTCTACACAACCTACGTGAGCAATGGGTACATGACCCTGGAGGCCCTCAAGGCGCTCCGTGAGGCGGGGCTTGACGGCCTGAAGGTCGACGTGAAGGGGGGCGAGGCGGAGTACAGGCGCTTCAACAACGCGAGGGCGGACGTCGTGTGGAGGAACGCCCGGGAGGCCAAGGCGATGGGTGTGCACGTCGAGGTCGTGTACCTGGTGGTGACAGGGGCTACGGACTCCGACGACCTCATCCGCGAGACCGTGGAGCGCCACCTGAAGGAGCTGGGGCCGGAGGTCCCCATACACTTCACCCGCTACTACCCCGCCTACAGGTACCACGAGCCCCCCACACCCGTCGAGAAGCTTGAGCGAGCCTACGAGCTCGCGAGGAGGGAGGGGGTTCTCTTCCCGTACATAGGTAACGTCCCCGGCCACCCCTACGAGAACACCTACTGCCCCAGCTGCGGGGAGCTGCTGCTCAAGCGCTACGGCCCCATCCTCGTCGAGTCGCGCCTCGCGGAGGGCAGGAAGTGCCCCAAGTGCGGGGCGGAGGTGCCAGTGAGAGGGCCTGTTGTTGCCAAGAAGCCGCGCTGGTGGTAGTCAAAGGGAGTAGCTCACGAGCACGGGGTCCTGGAGGATCCTGTACTCCACGCGCAGCCTCTCGAGGTACTCGAAGATCCTACGGAGTACTCCCAGGAGCTCGTCACCCCCCACCCCTGGAACGCCCGCGGCGATCGCCAGAACCCTCCGGGTCCCGGGGCGCACCGCGGTCAGCCTGGAGTCCCTGTGAGGGTACACGTGCACCACAACCCCCTCCGAGAGCAGCACGGGAATGCCGGGCGGCAGGAGCTCCTCCTCACCGCCTATGGGGAGGAAGCGCTCTCCTCCCCTGCTTACCGTCAGGACGGCATCCCCCGGCAGCGCGTCCGCGTCGTAGAGCCCCACGGGCACGAGGGTTTCCGCGCTGGCAAGGTTCCCGGCATCGACGACAGGGTGTATCTGCGGTAGACCTCTTCCCAGGAGCACCCTCCTCGCGAGGGCCTCGCCGGAGGGCCGTGTCTTCGTGGGATCAATGCCTATTCTCCAGTAGAAGTCTCTGTAGGCCCTGGCGACAGGGTCGTTTCTCAGCGCGTCCGCGGACCCAACCCTCGCGGCCAGCCTTCCCCGGACGGCCTCCACGAGCCTCTCGAACTCGCCCTTATCCACCTCCGCGAGCCCCTCCACGGAGAAGCAGGAGACGCCGATGACTATGCCGAGATGCGCGGCCTGAGCGGAGACCGAGACCTTCTTCCCTGGGCAGCCCGCGGCCGGGGCTGGGGGCGTGCTCACCTTGGCCTCACCCCGAGCCTCTCGGCCAGCTCCTCGAGCTTCCTCAGGTACTCCTTCTTAAAGCCCAGGAAGATGCCCCCCTCCTTGCCGCCCACGTAGACGACGCTCCTGGAGGGTCCCAGGGCCTCAGCCAGCTCTCTGCACTCTATTTCAAGCCTGCAGCGCCTCGGCCCCCACAGGGTCACGGTGAGCCTGCTGCCCGCGCATATCAGAGTCGCGTAGCTGTGCTCGCCCGGCGCCAGCACTCTGTTCAGCTCCTCTGTCTCGACGTCCACGTGGGTTACGCGGGCCAGCGAGTAGCCCTTCACGTGGAGGTAGACGTCGCAGGGCAGGGGTCTTCGCGGCCCCCCGGAGGCTAGGAAGACCGCCGCCCTCAGCGGGATCTTTCCCTCACCTGGCCCAGTCATGCTGGACACCGCTCGAGTACATGTATGGTCCCTCGACTGCGCCCTTGAGGAGGGTGCTCGTCTCCTCGCCGAGCACCCTCTCGAGCACCCTCACGACGTTCTCAAGGGTGGGGTTCCTCCGGGCTCTCGTCACGATCTTCTTCAGCTCGGGGTGCTCGTCGATCAGCATGCGCGCCATCTCCTCGAAGACCTTCCTGCCCTCCGAGTTCAGCACCCCCCTCGAGAAGTAAACCAGGTAGCCCTCGGCGAGCTTGCGGGCAAGCCTCACGACATCTGGGCCGAACTCGCGCATCAGCCTCCTTAAGGTCGCCGCTTGGGCCTGGATAAGCCTTTCTAGTCGACCTTGCTCGGCTTTTCAGGCCCCACGCGCCTCGCCGTGACAGAGTCTATGCTCCTGACGGCGCAGCCGAACTCCTCCAGCTTCTCCAGCAGGAGTTTCAAGTCCAGGTCGTCGCCCTCCACAGTCATCTTCACGGTCTCCGTCCTGACGTCCACCTCAACTATGTCTGCGGACACCTGCCTCGCTCCAGCCTCCTCGCATACCGCCTTCACGAGGTCCGGGAGCCCCAGCTCCCTAGGCTTGAGCACGTCGAGCACAACCCTCGTCAGGGAGACCGGCATGAGCTACACACCCCCCAGCAGGCTCACCGCTGCTGAGACCAGCGCCCCGGCGCCCGCCATGGCGGCTCCGTAGAGCAGCGGCCTACCCTCCGCGATCTTGCCCAGGTAGTACCCCAGCGCGAAGAGTGCTAGAAGGCCCACCGCCGCGGACAGCGCTACAGCTGTCGGGAAGCTGACCAGCCCTGCGCTCGAAAGGATGATCGGTGCAGCTACCACCAGGGCACCTGCGGCAGGCGCCAGGGCGTCTACAAGAGCCGCTGCGATGGCGGCTACGCGGAGCGCTCTGCCGAGGATTGTTGGCGTGAGGTCCCTGAGCATGGCCCTCTCCAGCTCCTCCAGCTCCCTCGCCCTCTCCGCGAACTCCGTGAGCAGTGCGCCCGTGAAGCCCGAGACGCCCATAGCTATGCTGGCTGCCACGCCCGCCCCCACAGCGGTTCCAGGGTTGCTGCCGCCTGAGAAGAAGTAGCCCAGGATGAACCCCAGCATCGTCATCACACCGTCGAAGCAGTTTATGACGAAGTACCTTCTCGCTATGCTGGGGAAGTCCGTCGAGGCCAGGATCCTGAAAACCTCGCCGAGCCCGCTGCTCAGCCTGCGAGCACCAGTTGTTCGAGAGGCTTGATTCATATAGCAATATGCTGCATCCCTGGCCGAGGCTTAAATCTTTTCACGCGCGGACGGCCACGTCCAGCTCCTTCGGCGGGTACTCGCTCGGGGACATCGTCGAGAGGAGCCTCACAATGTTGTTCCTGAGCCCGACCACCAGCTTGAGGATGCGGGAGAGCGTCTGCCGCTCCACCTCCCCGCTCGGGTAGACGAGCTTCACCACCCCCGAGGCGAGCCTGCGGACAGCCCTCTCGTCCCTGATGGTGTAGTGCCCGAGCAGCTCCACGTGCTCCTCGATCAGGGAGCTGAACGCCTCTCCTCGGAGCCTGTGGAGGACCTCGGCGAGGTAGTCGGACGCCAGCCCGTAGCCGGACGCTAGGTGCCTGTCGCTGGACAGGATCTTCGGGAGCCTCCAGCCCGGGATGAATCCGTGGATTCTGTCTAGGAACGCTGTGTCGCGCATGAAGCTGGGCAGGTAGTCCAGAGCGGCCGCCTCGCGGTCCACAGCCTCGAGGTCTATGTTGCCTACGAATACCAGAGAGCACGTGCTGTGAGCCCGCTTCAGCGCGCCCCTCTCGAAGAACCCATCCACCATGTAGTCTTTGAGCTTCGACACTATCTCGTCCGAGTTCGAGAACTTCACGCGGCTTATCTCGTCGAACACGACTACGTCGTTTACAGCCAGGTCGCCCGGTATCGAGAGCCTAGCATCGAAGAAGAGCCTCGCAGGCGTGACAACCCCTCCAGCGTATATCCTGGAGTAGTACGTCAGGTTCCTGTAGATGAAGGTCTTACCGGTCGCCCTCGGCCCCAGCTCGAGGATGTTCACGTTGGGCTCTGCCAGCGGGATGAGCCTGGCGAGGAGGAGCAGCTTCTGCTCGAAAGTGTAGGCCGAGGGGTTCAAGCCCACGCTTGTGACGAGGAGATCCACCCACTCCTCCGTGGTGAACTCGCTCCTCGCCTCTGCGAAGAACTTCGCGTCCACCAGGTCGCTCTGGAAGGGCTCGAAGTCCACGAGCTCCACGGGGGTGATGGACCTGCGCCCCACCTTCTCGCCGGCCGAGCTGCCCGGAACGTACCTCAGGAGGCCCAGGCCCCAGAGACCCGAGAATATCCTCTCGTAGCTCCTGGGGATGCTCTCCGGAACCAGGGCGTCGTTGATCTGCAGCGAGGGTATCTGCAATAGGTACATGTTCCTCCTCAGGTCCACCCGCACCCGGAACTCGTCCAGGATCTTCAGCTCTCCCCTCTCCTTGAGCACCCCCAGGAAGCGCTCGCGCTCACCCGGCTCCGGGTGGTGCTCGGCGATGAGCCTGGCGACCTCCTCGACGCAGGAAGGGCTCTCGTCGCGGCATCGGCTCGTCAGAAGGTACTCCGAGATGAAGGCGGGGACGCGGGAGATAGAGCTCATCCTCGCCAGCTTCTTGTTCACAGCGACCTCTCCGAAGACTCTGCGCACCTTGGAGTCCAGGGGCGAGCTCAAGGAGACCACCTAGAGCAGCCTATCTATCCTATTTGTCCTTATCCTCCTGCCAGCCCTCGCTGCCAGGAGCTCTGGCGCGCTAGTGCCGAGCGCCAACGAGATGTCCAGTGCCAGCGCGTAAGCCTTCTCGATGAGCGGGTAGAGACTGAGCTTGGGCTTTCTAAACTCGATGTCCAGCTTAACCGCGCTGCTGCTGAGCCTCACCTGTACGTTGTCGATAGAGCCCGCCTCCAGCGCTCTCTTGAGCTCCAGCAGCTCCCTATGCGTCTCCGCCGAGCTCTCTCCCTCCGGGGCTCTCTCATGGAGCTCTAGGCCGCCCTTCCTGGAGGTGGCTGCCGGGCGGGAGGCGGCGAGCCAGGAACCTAGGTCGAAGTCCTGCCTCACACCCTTGATAACGAACTCGCCGCACTCTGTGAGCAGCACTAGGTCGTAGGTCTTGGAGAGCGCGGAGAGCAGGGAGCTTCTCACGTTCACACTCCTCACGCCATCCAGCTTCACGGTCTCCTTTCTCTCCCGGAGCCCGAGGTCATCCAATGGAATTCTCCGGATTCTCACCTCGCCAGGCGCGAAGACGTAGCGTGTCCACCTGGCCTCCAGCCAGGCTACCAGGAGGTACACGAGCCCCAGCAGAGTGCACGCAGAGGCGACCCTCATGCCCGCGTCTGGGGCGAGCACCACCCAGGGCGCTAGGGCGTAGGGGAGCGCTACCAGGAGCCGCTGCAGCCTGGAGAGCCTCCCGAAGGCGAGAGCCGTCAGGGAAGCCGGAAGCAGCGGGGCTAAGAGGGGTGCTGCCGCCTGAGGGGGTACGAGGGAGGCCGCCAGCATAGCTAGCGCGAAGAGCAGCTTCTCGGGGTACGACAGCAGGGAGGGTGACACCGCGCTACCTCCGCGCATCCCTGGAGCCTGGCGGTGAACGCTAAAAAGACTGCCGGGCCCCAGCTACGTGAGCACCTCTCCCGAACCTCTGGCATCGAACCCTAGTGCGCGCAGCGCATCCCTGCAATCCTCGCTGCCCAGGTACTCTATGAAGAGCGAGACCGGGGCGGACTGCACCCTGTCAAGCCTCACCAGGAAGTCGTACTGCTCCTCCTGCAGCGGGATGAACTCCAAGCCATAGCGCGCAGCCGCCCACTCGAGGGCAACCCCGACGTCAGCCTTCCCAGTGGCCACCGCGTAGGCTACAGCCGCGTGAGAGTGGAACTCCCACTCGTAACCCCTCACCGAGGCGAAAACCTTTCTCGGGGCGAGCCCCTCCTCCCTGGCGAGCCTCCTAAGCATGCTGTCCACGAAGCTCCTCGTGCCGCTCCCCCTGTTCCTGTTCGCGAAGACCACGTCGGGGCGCAGCAGGTCGCGGAAGCTCCGGATAGACTTGGGGTTGCCGGGCCTCACCAGGAAGCCGATCCTGCGGCGGTACCCCCTGACGAGCGCCACCTTACCCCTAAGGCGTGGGTCCTCCAGGAGGAAGCTGTTGTAGCCTCTCCCCGATGGATCTAGGAGATGCACCCCGGCTACGTCGCAGTAGCCCTCGAGCAGAAGCTCGACGCCGTTCCACGAGCCCACAGCCGCGTACTCGACGCCTAGCTCCCTACTCCAGAGCCTGTCTGCGATTAGCCTCACGCCGGGGCAGTCGCTGCCGGCTATCCTCAGGTCGGGCTCGAGGAGCTTGCTCAGCAGGGCTGCCTTCCTGCTCATGAACTCCAGCCTGGCGAGGACTAGGTTCCCCTCTGGCGTCAGGAAGCTCCGCCCCCCGCCGTAGCCACCGGCGACCCGCTCCGCGAGCTTCACCCCGAGCGCCCGCTCAACGCTGCTTAACTTCCTCCAGGCTCTAGCGTACGCCAGCCCCCCTCGCTCGGAAGCACCCCTAAGAGAGCCCACCTCCTCCAGCCACTTGAGAACAGCCAGCACCTCCTCGTCCAGGATCGCCCCGCTGGCGAGAATCATGAACGACAGCTTGCTCTCAGCCGAGGCCAGGGCCCTGGCAACCTCCAGCATGAGGTGCCCGCGGGAGCCAGCCACGATCCCTGCTAGTGGGCCCGGCAGATATTTCCTGCCCTCAGGCGAAGAGCCTTGAAAGCGCCGCGTCGTCCGGCGCACCAGCGTAGGCGGCAACAACCCTGCCGTTGACCAGCACTATGGTCTTGTCCGCCAGCTCCCTAACCTCGGACATGCTGTGCGACACGACCACTGCCGCGGCCCTCCTAGCCCTGACGTACTCTCTCAGCAGCTTTCTGGCGCGCCCGGCGTTCTCGGGGTCCAGGCTGGCGGTGGGCTCGTCTAGCAGAAGGTACTCTGGCTGTAGCGCGAAGGCCCGGGCGAGCGCCAGCAGCTGCTTCTGCCCGCCCGACAGCGCTGGGGCGTGCTTATCCCTCAAGCTGTAGAGCCCCACAGCCCTCAGAGCCTCGTCAGCCCTCAGGGAGGCTTCCTCTGCGGGAATCCCTCTTGCGAGGAGAGCGAAGAGCACGTTGTTGCGGACGCTTAGCGAGAGCACGTGCCCCCTCTGGGGCACGTAGGCGATCCTCGCTCTAAGGCTGGCGGCGTTGTCCCGCGTAGCCTGGACTCCATCGTAGGTGATCACTCCCCGGTCGGGCCACTCGAGAAGCGCGAGGATGCGGAGCAGCGTCGTCTTCCCAGCGCCGTTGGGTCCTACCACGCAGGCTATCTCCCCTCTCTCAACCCTCAAGTCGACGCCCCTGAGCACCTGCAGGTCGCCGTAGGACTTGACGAGCCCCCTTGCCTCGATCACTCCCTTATCACCGCTGCCCTCACAGCAAGCACTACTGCGTTCAGGGAGAGGTACACCAGCGCGAGCACTGCCCCGAGCCAGAGCGCAGCTTCGAACTCGCCCGCGTTCGTGTAGTAGACTATGGCTGTGGTCAGCACGCGCGTGTAGTAGCGGATGTTGCCCCCCACTATGATCACGGATCCCACCTCTGAGACCGCCCTGGCGAGCGCGGTCAGCGAGGCTGCCAGGAGCTGCAGCTTAGCCTCGTTCGCGAGGAGAAGCATCTTGAAAGTCGGGCGCGTCGCCAGCGACTCAATGAGCTCGCGCGTCTCGCGCGGCAGGGACTCGATGGCGGAGATCGTCAAGCCGGTGGTTATGGGCAGGGTCAGCAGGAACTGTGAGAGAATCATCCCCTCAGGGGTAAAGAGCAGCCCCAGAAATCCGAGGGGCCCCTGCCTGGATAGCAGGAGGTAGAGCACAAGGCCCAGCAGCACGGGCGGTGTACCCATTGCCGTGTTCACAGCCAGTGTGAGGGCCTTCCTGCGCCTCTGCCCAGTCGCGATCAGGATGCCCACGGGTATGCCGAGCGCTGACGACAGGGCGACAGCGGTCAGCGAGACTCTCAGGGTCAGCCCGGTGATGAGGAGTAGCTCCGCCGCGTCCAAAGCCGCCACCACGCGCAGCTACTTTCCCAGCTGGCTTAGCCAGTAAGCCACCTGCTCCTCCTCGTAGGGGTCGTGCACGCCCAGCTCGCTCAGCCCCCCGAAGCAGGCCTGAAACAGCTTCACGCCGCCCACCTCGTACTCCGCGATTATTCTCTGGCCCTCAGGCGACACGAGGAAGCGGACGAACTCGAAGGCTAGCTGGTGGTTCACCCACGGGAACCGCTCTGGGTTCACGAGTATAGCCCTGTACACGTTGAGAAGCCTGGTATCACCCCTGAAGAGGACTCTCAGCCCCACTCTCTCCTTGAACTTCGCGAACGTGCCGGCATCCACAAGGGTGTAAGCTCTCAGCTGGTCAGCCACCACGAGCGTCTGCGACATCCCCTGCCCCGTCTCCCTGTACCAAGGCCTGCCGCGCGGGTTTACGCCTGCCTCGTCCCAGATCCTGAGCTCTCTCAAGTGAGTCCCGGACCTATCCCCTCTCGAGACGAAGACCGCCAACCCCCTATCTCCCGCCTCTGCAACCCTCCTGAATGCCTCGACCACGTCGCGCGCCTGGGAGACGCCCGCGGGGTCCTCGGGAGGTCCCACCACCACGAACTCGTTGCAGGCAAACGACACTCCGTGCACGCCGTAGCCTTGCCTGATGAACTCGTCCTCCAGCGGCCTGTCATGAGTCAGCACGAGGTCGGCATCACCCCGCCTCGCTATCTCGAGCGCCTGCCCAGTGCCCACAGCAACCCACGTCACGTTCACACCGGGGTTTCTTCTTTCAAACTCCGACTTGAGCGCGTCTAGAAGCCCTGTTGCGTCGAGACTGGTAGTTGTAGCTATCCTGAGGATCTTGCCCCCGGAGGGTGCGGGGTGCAGCAGAGCGAACGCGGAGAGGAGCAGCGCAGCCGAGAGCGCGGGCAGCAGGATCTTTACTCGCGCGGAACCAGACCTGCGCATCGTTTTTCGTAAGTGAATAGCGAATATATGCCTTTCCACTAGCAAAAAGCTGAAAACCACCCCCCACACCCAGCCCCGAGGGGTTCTCTTGAGCGAGCCGAGAGTGCTGGAGGATAAGCTGCTCTGCGAGGGCCGCAGGGTCAGGCTCTTCAGAAGGTTGGTCTCGTGGAGGGGTAGGGTCTTCGAGAAGGATCTCGTCGCCTTCGGCCGATCAGTGGTGATCGTGCCCGTGCTGGGGGACGGGCGAGTAGTCTTCGTCAGGCAGTGGAGAGCACCCATAGGGAAGTGGGTTGTCGAGCTGCCCGCAGGGAGGGTGGAGAGCGGCGAGGACCCGCGGAGCGCGGCTCTCAGGGAGCTTGAGGAGGAGACTGGCTACAGGGCTTCGAGGATCATTGAGCTGGGGCGTGCCTACGTTTCACCGGGTTACAGTGATGAGCTGATAACAGCTTTCCTAGCCGAGGGGCTGGAGAAGGTCGGAGCGCACCCGGATGAGGGCGAGGTTCTCGAGGTGCTGGAGCTCGCACCGCGGGAGTACATCGCGGCGTGCGCAGCGGGGGAGTGCGATCTTAAGTCGCTCGCTGCTCTCCTGCTCTACTTCAGCCGCAGAGGGGGGCTGAGTGGGGCTTAGGCTTGTCGGGGCGCTGTACTACGCCGAGAGGCTGTACAACGTACTAGTAGGCGTGGTCTTCGTCCTAGTGGTGACGAGGAACCTGGCCCCCAGCGATTTCGGCGCCTGGAGCGTGATATCCTCGCTGCTCTCCTACGCCACAATGGCAACGCTGGTCAACTACTGGGTGACCAGGCTGAGGGCGTACGGGGATGTTTCCGCAACCCCGGCAGGCCTAGTCCTGGCGGCCGTGTTCTCCACAGCCTCGGCGGCAGCATTTCTCCTTCTCGCCCCCAGCATCGCCAGCGCCTTCTCCATACCGCCCGTGGTCATCCCGCTCGTGCTCGCATACATACCGGTGTTCTACATCAACAGCGCACTGTACTCGTCCGTGTACGCTGCCAGCCCGGTGCGCGCGGTCCTGTCCGAGTACGTATTCGAGACTGCGAAGCTCGTAGCAGCCGTGCTTCTCGCGGTGCTCGGCGGCGTCACCCTACAGGGAGTGCTCCTGGCAGTCCTGGCGAGCTACCTAGTCCAGGCCCTGGTGCTCCTCGCGTGCGCCAGGGGCGACCTAGCTGGGACGCCCGTGCTGCCGACGGCGAAGAAGATCGTGAGCTACTCTTGGGTCAACGCGGTAGCCGCTCTCTCCGCGCTGGTAGCCTCTGCAGACGTCCTCCTCATCTCCCACTACGCCTCCAACGAAGCTGTGGCATACTACACAGTTGTACTCGCCTTCGCCAACGTGGTGGGGTACTCGTACTTCCTGGGCAGGGGGCTCTACCAGCGGCTCCTGGCAACCCAGGCTGGTCAAGCAGCAGCCTACGTGGAAGAGGCGCTGAGGATGGTGCTGCTGATAGGCGTGCCCACGGCGCTCGGCGCCCTCGTGCTGGCACCCAACCTCCTCTACATCCTCAACCCTGTCTACACCCCTGCGGCGAACGTGCTGAGAGCTGCGTCGCTGACAGCCCTCGTGGCGGCGGTGAACGGCGTCCTCTCGGATGCTGTGCAGGGCCTTGAGAAGATCGACCGCTACGACGTGAAGCCCAGCGCCCTCGCCCGCTCCAAGATCTTCAAGTCCATGCTTCTCGGCTACCTGAGATCTATCCTGGGCATACTGGGGGTTGCTCTAGCCCTGGGCACCTCGAGAGACCCCCTGGGCGTCGCGCTGGGAGCCAGGCTATCGTGGCTTGCCGCCGAGGTGCTAGTCCTCGCCATCCTGGCAAGGTGGGTGAGCGCTGCCGGCGTCCGCGCGCCCCTCGCGAGCATTGCCAGGTTTACGGCAGCGGGCCTTCTCATGAGCGCTGTAGCTGCTCTCTTCAACCCGCTCCGGATACGGGAAGCCCTCCTCGT
>JAJHRT010000081.1 GCA_020833575.1 Thermofilum sp.
TCTTCTAGGCCGAGGAGGCCGGCTACGGCGTATCTGAACTCCTCATCCTCCTTTAGGAGCCTTAGGAATCTCTGCTTGAGCTGAGAGCTCATGGATCACCTTCGCTCTATTGTTTGTATTGCTCTTAAAAAGTGTTAGCGCGCCGCGCGCTTATACTCAGCCCGATTTTCAGGAGCATGAGACTGCTCCTTTCAAGGAACCTGCTGGTTGAGGCCTGCGGGCAAGCCGGAAAAGTCTTTGATCCTGCGGCTCTACCGTAGGGTAGGCGTCTACGGGAGGCTTGCGAGGAGCGTGGAAGCCAGGAAGAGCACCAGTACTACAGCTAGCAGACCTCCAAGCAGGCTGGCAGCCTCACGCAGCACCTCATCACCCCTCCGGGTGCCCACCGAGCGCATGCGTTTACCCATGTAAAGGGTACTTTTAAGGCTATCGCTTGTAAATCCGAATTCACGCCGATGAACCTTTTTAAAACTTGCTAGGGATGTTTAAAAATCTATCCTCCGAAGAACACCTTCTCCAGGGGCACTCCCTTGAGCTCGCTGGGGGTGGCCTGCTTCACGATCCTCCCGCTCACGAGCACTGCTACCCTGTCGGCAGCCTCGAGCGCGCGCTCGACGTTCTGCTCCACCAGGAGGACGGACACGCCGCGTGTCTCCTGGATCTCCTTCACCTTCCTGATGAGCGCAGCGCCCGCCTTGGGCGACAGCCCGGCTGTCGGCTCGTCGAGGAGCAGGAGGCTGGGCTTGCTCATGAGTGCGCGTGCGACAGCGAGCATCTGCCTCTCGCCCCCGCTCAGGAACCTCGCCTTCTGGCCCCTCCTGCGCTTGATCTCCGGGAAGAGCTCCAGCACGTCCTCGATGTCTGCGTGCACCTCGGGGTCCTTACCGCGGGTGTAAGCCCCGACGAGGAGGTTCTCCTCGACTGTGAGGTTGGGGAACACGTTGTCGAGCTGCGGCGCGTAGCCTATCCCGAGCCTCACCACCTCGTGGGGCTTGAGGCCGTTGAGCACCCTGCCCTTGTACCTGATGGTCCCGGAGTGCAGCGTCGCGAGCCCGAAGACCGCGTTGAGCAAGGTTGTCTTGCCGGCGCCGTTGGGGCCTATCACGGCGACGATCTCCTTCCCGCCCACGCCCAGGTCTATGCCGTGCAGCACGACCATCTTGCCGTAGCCCGCTCTGAGGCCCTCCACCTCCAGCACGTCAACCACCACCTATGTACGCCTCCACGACCCTTGGGTCCGAGATCACCTCCTCCGGCTTGCCCTCCGCGAGCAGCTTGCCGTTGTGCAGGACGTAGAGGTAGTCCACGTACCGGGTCAGTATCTCGATGCGGTGCTCCACGATGAAGAAGGTGAGGCCCTCCCTCTCCCTCAGCTCCCGCACGAGCGAGAAGAGCCTGTGCGCAACGCCCGCCTCCACGCCCGCGGCGGGCTCGTCCAGCAGGTAGAGCCTAGCCGGGGTCATCAGGCCCCTGACCGTCTCCACGAGCTTTATGTGCGCAGCGGAGAGCTCCGAGACCCTCGTGTTCGCGTAGGGCAGCAGGTCGAAGCGCCTCAGCAGCTCGATAGCCCTCCTGGCGAGCTCCCTCTCCTCCCTCTCCCAGCCCCTCCTCAGCGCGGCCAGCGGCCTCTCGCCCAGCTGGTTCCACGGCGTCACGAGGAGGTTCTCCAGGACTGTCAGGTTCTTGAACAGCCTGGGCACCTGGAAGGTCCTCACAATGCCCTTCGCGAACACCTCGTTGGGGTTAAGCCCGTCGATCCTCTCCATGCCGCCCTGGTTCCTGAACCACACCTCCCCCTTGTCGGGCACGTGGAAGCCCGTGACCACGTTGAAGAGCGTCGTCTTGCCGCTGCCGTTGGGGCCTATCAGCCCCACGATGCCCCTCTCCGGGACCGACAGCGTGACCTCCTCCAGCGCCACGACGCCGCCGAACCTCTTCGACACGCTGTTAACCTCCAGGATGCTAGCCACTACCACCACCCCGCAGGGCTACCTCGAGCTCCTCGAGAGCAGGGGTCCTCACGGGCTCCTCGGGGAGGAGGCCCTGAGGCCTCAGCAGGAGCAGGGCCACGATGAGCAGCCCCACCGAGAACCAGCGCACGTAGTCCGGCGAGATCACCGTTATGCCCAGCTGGGGCGTGAGGAAGGTGAGCAGCCTGTCGAAGAGGGTGAGCAGGGCCGCTCCCACAAGGGAGCCCCTCAGGTTCCCCATCCCCCCAAGGATGATCATAGCCCACACGTTGAAGGTCACCGCAGGCACGAACATGCCCGGGTTCACCGCGGTGAGGTAGTACGCAAGCAGCGCGCCCGCCACGCCCGTGAAGCCCGAGCCGATGAAGAGGACGGTCGCCTTCAGCCTGGGGACGTGCTTGCCGAGGCAGAGCGCCGCGACCTCGTCCTCCCTCACGGCGCGCAGGGTCCTGCCCAGCGGGGAGTTGACCAGCCTGTCCAACACCACGTAGGTCAGCGCGAGCAGCGCGAGCACAACCCCCAGGAACGCCAGCTCCCGCGCCCTCGGCTCCGGCACCCAGGCGAAGGGCCCTGGGATCGACATGAGACCCTTGCTCGCCCCCACGGGCTCGAAGTGCTGCAGGAAGATCCTCATGAGCTCCCCCGAGCTGAGGAGCGTGAAGCCGACGAACGCTGGCCCCACGCGCAGGATC
Source organism: Thermofilum sp. (assembly GCA_020833575.1). Lineage (GTDB taxonomy): Archaea > Thermoproteota > Thermoprotei > Thermofilales > Thermofilaceae > Thermofilum. The sequence continues at coordinate 2,663 of JAJHRT010000081.1, forward strand.
GGGTAGCTGAGCAGGTAGCCGAGCAGCCCGGCTGCGAGGAACGCGAGCACCAGGGAGAGGGCGAAGAGGGCCAGGTTCAAGGCTGGGTTCTGGCCTGCGAGCTGGCCCAGCGCGACTATCCCCTCCACGCTGTAGGGCGGGGTCTTCGTGACGTCGAAGCCGTTGAGGATGAGCACGAGGTAGACCGTGAGAGCCGCCGCTGTGTACGCGCCAACCCCGTAGAAGAGCACCTTCCCGAAGTTGGTCACCCCGCTCACACCCGACTCGAAGTTCAGGGTGAGCGCTAGTATCGAGTAGATGCCCAGGAGCGTGAGCCAGCTCACCAGGAACCCCACGACGTCTATCACGACCCTCACCCCCTCCTCCTCCTAAACCTGTAGGGTAGGCCCCCGGCAGCACCCAGGGGTGGTGACGCTATAAGTATTGTGAGCAGGGTGGCGAAGGTGAGGAAGGGCCTGAAGCTCGTGGGGACTCCGAGGTAGGTGTTCAGGGCGGCGATGCCGACGTTCTCTATGAACGATATCGCGAGGGCGCCGAGCCCCGTCCTGAGGAGCGAGACCAGGCCGCCGATGAAGCTCACGGTGAACACCTGGAGGATCATCGCGTCCCCGGACTGCGGGGTGATGGTTCCGGAGAAGCAGGTCCACACAGCACCCCCAACGGCGGCCACGCCGCCTGCGATGAGCCAGGTGAGGTTGACGATCGTGTCGCGGGGGATGCCGGAGACCTCCGCCAGGACGGGGTTGTCCGAGACAGCGCGCATCGCCCTGCCCAGCCTGGTCTTCTCGAGGAAGAGGTAGAGCGCCGCCACGAGACCCAGCGCGGCGAGCATGCTCGCTACGAAGGACTGGCTCAGCGTGAACCCGGCTATGCTGAGCTCCGGCACGTCCGAGTAGGCGATCTTGCTGTAGGAGACGAAGTTCTTCCTGCTGAAGAAGTGTGCCACGTCTGCCAGCATGTAGAGGAGGTAGTTGTACATGATCCAGAGGCCCATCGACGCGATCATGATCATGCTGGGTGAGGCGCCCCTGCGCTCCAGGGGCCTGAACACCGCGATGTTGTTCAGCAGTGCCATTGAGCCGCCTACGAGGAAGGCTGCAGCAGCTGCTGCTAGCAGGCTGGTGTTGCCGAGGAGGCCGTGGAGGAACACCGCCGTGTACATGCCGTAGGTGATGAAGTTCGAGTGCGCGAAGTTGATCACCTTAGTGTTCCTGTAGCTGAGCGTCAGGGGTAGGGAGAACAGCAGGTAGAAGAAGAGGTAGTGTAAAAAATTCACTATTGAGTAGGGGTACCCGGGTAGCATGGTGCACCCTGCTCTACGGGTACGGCTTCTCCAGGAAGACTATGGAGCCTCTCTCGTAGACCCCCACGTCCTTGAAGTCGTAGCCTTGCGGCGTCTTCACGATCGCCCATACGCCGTAGTCCTGGTTCGCCTTGTCACCAGCCTCATCGAATATCGCCCACCCGCTGGGGCCGTAGTAGCTCTTGGCGACCTCCACCAGGGCCTTACGTATAGCCTCGCCGTCGTAAGCCCCAGCCTTCAGGATCGCCCACCCCGCCAGCTTCACAGCGTCGTAGAGAGTATCGCAGAAGACTACGGCCTCCACACCGTACTTCTCCTTGAGCCTGGCCTTGAACTCCTCGTAGAGCGGGTTGGCGATGAAGAGAGGCCTGGTGCCCAGCAGCCTCACCTTAGCCGCGAACTCCCCGACCTTCGGGGACTTGAGCTCAGCTGCGCCGTGCGGGCCCTCCGAGACGAACCAGCGCACCCTGGTGAGCACGGGCGACTCAGCGGCGTGGCTGAGGATGTTGCCGCCGTCCGTGTCGAACGAGATCAGCACCACCGCGTCAGCGCCCTCCGCCTGCACCCTGCTTGCGAGGCTGGCCACCTCTGCCGCGTAGTCGGAGAGCCCTGTCTGGTACGGCATCTTTACGGCAGTACCCCCGAGCTCTTTGAAGTACCTTTCGAAGAAGTCCGCGAAGGCGTTCCCGTACTCGTCGTTCCTGTGGAAGACTATGA
>JAJHRT010000083.1 GCA_020833575.1 Thermofilum sp.
GAGAGGAGGGGGTCCAGGGAGGATGCCGAGAGGCTGCACGAGGCTTTCGAGAAGCTCGGCCGCGAGATGCTCAACCTGCCAGAGGACTTCTTCAAGATCAGCGAGGTGGAGATCGTCGAGGAGCTTGAGAGAGCACCGATCTTCGAGAGTGTTAGGTGTGAGTCCTGCGGGGAGCTGGTGATGAAGCCTAGGGCTGTCTATGTGAACGGGAAGGCGTACTGCCCAGCGTGCGCAGGTGTGCCTGTGCAGGCTGTGGTTGGCAGGGGTATTTCCACCGTAAAAGTCCCCTTTAGGGAGGTGAGGTAGGGTGAGGAGGAGGACCCTTGCCCTAATCACCGCTCTTGTGGCAGCGGTAGTGCTGCTAAGCGTTGCTGCGGTAGTGCTTCTCCAAGCTCCTGGGCCAGCGGAGACGAAGCCTCCAGCGCCAGTGGAGACAAAGCCTCCGGCGCCCCGTGTCGTAACTGTGGTGGACTACGCCAACAGGACAGTCGAGGTGCCCGCCAATGTCTCTAGGGTCGTTGCCATCGGTCCGGGGGTGTTGCGGCTAGTTGCCTACCTTGGAGCGCTCGACAAGATTGTTGGTGTCGAGGATGCCGAGAAGAGCTGGTCCCCGCTGGGCAGGGATTACGCGATGGCGTACGGTGATGCCTTCAAGAACCTGCCAGTGGTTGGTCCAGGCGGGCCTAGGAATCCTCCCAACCCTGAGCTGCTCAGGAGCTTGAAGCCAGATGTTGTGCTAATGTCTCGGACGTACGTAGACCTCTACGACCCTGACAGGCTTTCGCAGGAGGTTGGAGCCCCAGTCGTGGTGATCGACTACGGTGTGGCTGGTTACCTGAATGTCACGGAGTTTAAGCGCGCGATAACTCTGCTCGGGAGGATCCTGGGCAGGGAAGCTAGAGCGCAAGAGCTGGCCAAATACATTGACAGCGTCGTCGACGATCTCGCTCAGAGGGTCAGAGCTGTTCAGGCAACCCCCTCGGTGTACGTCGGGGCAGTGTCGTACAAAGGTGCTCAGCCGTTCACAGGCACGCAGGGCATGTTCCCGCCTCTCCTGCTCCTTAAGACGAGGAGCATAGTTGACGAGCTGGGCAAGAGGGGCTTCGTGAACGTAGACTTTGAATTCATACTGAAGAGGCAGCCAGAGTACATATTCATAGACTTGAACAACCTGAAGACAGTCCTGGACGACTACAGCAAGGATCCGGCGAAGTACTGTGCTCTGAAGGCGTTCAAGGAGGGTAGGGTGTACGCGCTGCTCCCCTTCAACTACTACCACACGAACGTGGCCACAGCTCTCGCGGACGCCTACTTCATGGGGAAGGTGCTCTACCCCGAGCAGTTCAAGGATGTCGACCCCGCATCTAAGGCGGATGAGATCTACAGGGTGTTTCTGGGGAAGCCGCTCTACGAGGAGTTTGTGAAGGGCTTCGGCAGAGGCTTTGGGCCCCTGAACGACCTCTTCAAGTGCTAGGGTAGAGCGGATGGCGCAGAGGGTCTACGAGCTCTTTGAGAAGAGGGTCTCTCTCCTCCTTGTGCTAGCCGCGCTGACTGTCGCGTCCGTGCCCGCTACTGTGGCTTTTGGAACAGTGTACAAGCCTTGGGAGGTGGTGCTAGGCCTCCTCGAGGGGTCTAGTGACGTCGCCCAGGCTCTCGTGCTGAGATTCAGGAGGGCTCTGGTCTCCCTGCTCGTCGGAGCCTTCCTCGGTGGAGCTGGGGTGCTTACTCAGGCGGCCTTCAGGAACCAGCTGGCATCACCTTTCACGCTCGGCATCTCGAGCGCGTCAGCGCTGGGGGTGGCGGTTGCGCTTGTACTGGGGGTCGGTGGGAGGGGAGGGAGCTGGTTTGTCACCTTCTCATCACCGGCGGTTCTAGCTCTCTTCGCATTCACCTTTTCTCTTGCTCAAACGCTCCTAGTGCTTCTTCTCGCCTGGAGGGCGGGGCTAGACCCCCGGGCTCTCATCCTAGCTTCCATCTCCCTGAACTTCCTGTACCAGGCTGTTCTATACCTGGTGCAGTACCTCGTGCTCAACGAGATTCAGCTAGCCACAGTCGTCTTCTGGACTTTCGGGGATCTGGGCAGGGCTGGCTGGCAGGAACTTTCCTTCCTGCTCGCAGGGAGCCCCGTCATCACCCTGGCCTACCTGCTTCTGCATAAAGACCTGGACTTGCTCCTCCTAGGCGATGACGTTGCCGAGACATCTGGCATAAACCCCCGGAGGACGAGGCTTATCACAGTAATCGCAGCTGCACTCGGGGCCGCGCTCGCCACAAGCTTCGTCGGGATACTAGCCTTCCTCTGCCTTCTCTCCCCACACCTTGCAAGGCTCCTCATTGGTGGCAGGCATAAGTACCTGGTCCCAGCGTCCATGCTCATAGGCGCCTTGATACTCGAGTGGGCTGACGCCATCTCGCGGACAATACTATCACCTGTTGTGCTGCCCGTGGGGGTAACCTTGTCGATGGTAGGGGCCCCCCTGCTGGTCTACCTACTGCTCAGAGGTGGTCCGAGTGGCGGTCATAAGGGTTAGAGGGGTATCGGTTTACCTCGGCGACCACCAGGCGCTAAGGAGTGTGGAGCTGGAGGTCGAGCGGGGGGAGCTCCTTGCCGTTATAGGGCCGAACGGGAGCGGCAAGACGACTTTGCTCAGAACGATCGCAGGGGTGCTTAAGCCCAGGGTGGGCACCGTGTACATAGATGGGAGGGAGCTGCGGGAGTACAGCAGGAGGGAGCTAGCCAGGAGGCTGGGGTACGTGCCCCAGCGTCTAGCGCCCCAGCAATCCCTCACAGTGCTCGAGTTCGTCCTGACGGGGAGGAGGGCGTACATATCCTTCGACTACACGAGGAGGGATTACGAGAAAGCCCTGGAGGCCCTGCGCAAGGTGGGTGCCGAGGACCTGGCGGATAGGCCGCTAAGCGCCCTCAGCGGTGGTGAGTTTCAAAGAGTGATCATCGCTAGAGCTTTGGCCTGCGAGCCCGAGGTGCTGATACTCGACGAGCCAACGAGCAATCTAGACCCTAAGTATCAGGTGGAGATAATGGAGCTCGTCAGAAGGCTCTCTAGAAGCGGCATGACTGTGATCTCGAGCATGCACGATCTCACCCAGGTGTACAGGTACGCGGATAAAGTCTTAGCGCTTAAGGATGGGCGCGTCTACGCTTGCGGGAGACCCGAGGAAGTCTTAACGGAGGACAACCTGAGGCAGATCTACGGGGTTAAGGTGAGGGTTCTCCCAGAGTACAAGGCAGTAATCCCAGACCAGCTTCCCACCTAAAGTGCGCGCATCTGTAAAGATTTTATTCATCGGTGTGGAGCTAAAATGAGTATTTGACATACGCTCCAGGGAAAAACTAAATATTACTGCACTGATATGCTGTGTCAGGTGGCTCTGCTTGAGCTTCCCTGTGCAAGGGTGGCACCTTGCGCTGCTCGCGTACGTTCTCTCCTTCTTCTGGGTTTTCTCAAACCTCAGGAGGATCCCCCGGGAACCCCTGCTCACACTCTTCGTAAACCTTGGCAGGTGGGCGGGCGCGCTGACACTGCTGTCCCTGCTCTTCATCCCGTACCACCTCTTCGTCTCTTCCTATGACTTTCTCGCCTTCTCAGCTCTTGCGGGAGCGTTCCTCGTCACTCTATCCATAGCCCTGATGGTAATTGGGGATAGGCTGCTCCCCCCGCGTGCCAAGCCTCTTAGGAAGCCGGGCTGCGAAGAGGGGGAGCAAAGCATGCTTCCTTTCGCCGAGGGCCCGGTCATGCTCTCCCTCGGGGCTGTTGCCGCATCGCTGCTGGCCATGCTTCTAACTCCCGACCTCAAGCCGCATGTCAGCAAGAGCAGCGCGGGACAGCTGCTCTACGACCCCTCCCCCCTATTCCTCTTCACCCTTCTCTCATCCATTGCGCTCATCCTTCTTTACCCGCTTGCCAGGAGGAAGATAGTGGGGAAATTCCGGGAGCAGAGACTAGCGCCCGGTAGCCCTGCTGAGCTGGGAGGGGCTAGCGCGAAAGCTGTTCGGGTAGTGAAGAAGGAGATAGCCGACTCGGGCTTTCTCACAGCAGGTATCGGCGGGGTCATACTCTCACTTCTCTTCCTCCTCCTGGTTCCCGCGCCCGTGGACAGCTTCTCCTACACGCTCGTGAGCCCCTTCTGGTACATCCTCTCGCTGTACATCGCCTGGCGTCTCTACCAGGCGCCCGAGGCGTACCTGGCGACGAAGGCGAGCAAGGAGCTGAGCTTCTGCTGCCCCAGGTGCGGAGGGCGAGAGGTAGAGCCACACAGAGACAGCGGTGATCTCGTCGAGAAGTACATCTACGGCAGGATCGGGCTTGGCGGAGCTCGGGAGAGAGTCATCATCTCCCACTACAGGCACGAGCACACGCGCTACGAGGATGAGAGGAAGCGTCTCAAGAAGCTGGCGCGGGTTCTGCCCGGCGCTGGGCAGCAGGCGATGGAGGAGCTAAGAATCAAGTACTCCGAGGAGGCCAGGCGGCTGGCGATCAAGGACGGCCTCCTGAAGGAGTAGCCCTGCGGGTAGAAGCACCCGAAAAGCCTAAAATACTGGGAGCGGCACC
>JAJHRT010000084.1 GCA_020833575.1 Thermofilum sp.
CCTTAGCAACAGTGTGCGGCCCCGGGGCCTCCCTGAGCAGGAGGGACAGCCGGTGCGGCTCCCTCACAAGCCCATCCTCCTCCAAGGCTAGCGCCAGGAGCCACTCGGGAGCGACTGTGACTGGGGGACACGCGCAGCCCGAGGTCACGTGGAAGGAGCCCTCCGGGCACTCCCCACCGTAGAGTAGGACGACCTCCAAGGTTCACACCGGCCTGAACTCGCCCTGCGCGGGAGGCTGCTGCATCGGTGCTGCGAGGAGTGGCAGCACTGGTGGGAAGCCTATCTCCCTCAGCAGGAGCATGACCTCGAAGAGAACCTGGTTGGTGACCAGCTGGACCAGCTCGGGGTCTGGGGTGCGGCCGTGGAGCTTCTCCTCGAAGGCTCTTATCTCCTCGCTCGACCCCTGGGCGACAAGCTTGCCCTTCACCACCGCTGAGAAAGCCGGGGGGGTTGAGCTCACGTTGGCCACGAAGCTGACCACCAGCGAGGACTCGGAGCGCCGCTCCACGCCTGCCGGGAAGGTTACCTGGAGGTTGACATTAAGGGGGCCCTGGACGCTCTCAAGCAGCCTCTCAGCCTGTAGATATGTGAAGCTGACTGATAGCTGCACAACTACTTTAACCCAGGGCTTCGCATAAGCGTTGTGGCGGGCGGAAGTATAAGCGGTGAGGCAGGCACCCGCAGGCTTCTCCTAGGGAACGAGGCGATAGCCAGGGGCGCCGTGGAGGCCGGAATATCAGCCGCCACAGCGTACCCGGGGACCCCCTCCACCGAGATCGTGGAGGCCCTGGCGGAGGTGGCCGAGGAGTACGGCTTCTACGTGGAGTGGAGCACCAACGAGAAGGTCGCGCTCGAGGTGGCCATCGGCGTGAGCATGATGGGACTGCGCGCCCTTACCGCGATGAAACACGTTGGGTTGAACGTCGCTTCAGACCCTCTAATGAGCCTGGGGTACACAGGTGTTGTCGGCGGGCTGGTCATCGTAACCGCCGACGATCCGAATGCCCACAGCAGCCAGAACGAGCAGGACAACAGGATCTACGGGATGCACGCCTACATCCCGGTCTTCGAACCCTCGGGTGTGCAGGAGGCGAAGGACATGGCTAGGGAGCTCTTCGACCTCTCGGAGAAGTACTCCACAGCCGTACTGCTGCGCACGACCACCAGGCTCTCACACAGCAGGGGCGAGGTCGTGTTCGGGGAGGTGTCCAGGCCCAGCCGGGAGGCTAGGTTCCACAGAGACCCGGAGAGGTGGGCCTTGCTGCCTCCCTACAATCTTAGGAAGCACAGAGAGACTCTCGAGAGGATCGAGAGGCTGAGGGGGGATCTCAGCAGCTGGCGTTTCAACTGGTTCGCGGAGGGCGACGGCGACACCCTGGTGGTATCGGCTGGCGCCGCTCACATGTATGTAGCAGAGGCGCTCGAAACCCTCGGGGTGAAACCCCCTCTGCTTAAGGTCTCCTCCGTGTACCCCTTCCCCAGGGGGCTAGCCGAGAAAGCCCTCGAGTTTGAGAGGATAGTCGTCGTCGAGGAGCTCGAGCCCGTGGTGGAGCACCAGCTGCGCGTGGCAGCGAGCGAGGCCGGAAAAACCCCTAAGATATTCGGCAAGGAGCTCTTCCCCAGAGTTGGTGAGCTCAACGCGCAGCTGGTGGCGTCGGGGCTCGCCAGAGCTCTCGGCGTGAAGTACGAACCCCCGCAGGGCCCTCCGGCAGGCGTCGAGCTACCGCCGCGGCCCCCCACCCTCTGCCCAGGCTGCGGCCACAGGGCGGCCTACTACGCCGTTAAGCTCGCTGCGATGAGGGCTAGGTCCAACCCTGTGTGGGCTAACGACATAGGCTGCTACACACTCGGCTTCTACCCACCCTTCAGGATGGCGGACTTCACGTGGAGCATGGGCTCCGCTCTGGGGATAGGGATGGGCATCTCGAGGTTCAGCAAGGAGCCGGTCGTGGCCTTCATAGGCGACTCGACGTTCTTCCATGCCGGGGTGCCGGGCCTCATAAACGCCGTCTACAACAGGTACCCGATAGTCGTGGTGGTCATGGACAACGAGGTCACCGCGATGACTGGGCACCAGCCCCACCCAGGCAGCGGATTCGGCCCGCTGGGCGAGCCCAGGCCTCGCGTCAGCATAGAGGGGCTAGCCAAGGCCTGCGGTGTGGAGTTTGTCGAGGTCGTCCCAGCCTACGATGTGTGGCGCGCGCGGGACGCGACAGAGAGGGCAATAAGGTACGTGCGCGAGAAGGGGCTGCCCGCCGTGGTTGTTGCGAGGCAGAGGTGCGCCCTCGTGGAGCTCAGGGAGAAGAGGAGAAGGGGGGAGAAGGTCACGGTGTACAGGGTGGTGGAGGAGAAGTGCATAGGGTGCGGTGTGTGCGTGGATAGGTTCGCCTGCCCCGCTATTGTGAGGGAGGGCAGGGTCGTGAAGATTCTTCCCGAGCTATGTGCCGGCTGCGGCGTGTGTGCGACAATATGCCCTGCCAAGGCGATTGTGCCCGCGGGTGAGAGCGCATGAGGCCGAGGAGCATAGTCATAGCTGGCGTGGGGGGCCAAGGGCTGCTGACCATGGGCAGCCTGCTCGGCGAAGCGCTGCTAAGGCAGGGCTACAAGGTGTCTGTTGGCGAGGTGCACGGGCTCTCCCAGAGGGGCGGGAGCGTGGTCGTCTTCGTCAGGTACGCCGAGTACCAGCCGTCGCCCGTGGTGGCACCCGGCGAGGGCGATTTGCTGGTTGGCCTGGAGCTAATCGAGGCTGCGAGGAGGCTGCCCCTCCTGTCCCGCTCTGGCCTAGCTGTGGTGAACGACTTCCTGCTGCCACCTCCAGCTGCACAGAGGGTTCCGAGCAGGGAGGAGTTAGTCGCGAGCATAGGGAAGGCTGTGAGAAGCGTGTTCATCGAGGCGCTCCCTCTCGCGGAGAAGGCAGGCTCCCCCGTTGCCGTCAACATGGTCATGCTGGGGGCTCTGGCGGCGTGCAGATCAGTCGATGTGAGCCTTGAGTCGCTGAAAAGCGTGGTCTCCGCCAGGTTCCGGGGTGCGGTGGGAGCGATCAACCTGCGCGCGCTGGAGCTAGGGTACGAGGAGGCTCTGAAGAAGCTTGGGGAGGAGGCTCAGGGCTAGCGAGGGGCTCCTGAAGAGCAGGGAGGGGGCAGCCTTAAGCACGAGGGCTGCTTGCCTATCCATCGAGCCCTCCCTCGAGGCGAGCTCCTCGAAGCCGAGCTTCTTTACCCTCAGCATCATCTCCTCCAGGAATTTATCGTCTAGGCTGTTGAGAAGCTTCCTCAAGAGGAGCTGCGCGCGCATCTCCGCGCCGAGCTCCCTCTTCACGAGTCTCTCGTACAACCCTGCCTCCCCGGCGCTGAGGGCCTCCGCAAGCTTCCTAGCTGCAATCGAGAGGTAAACAAGCCCGCCCCCGGTGGTGGGCTTCGTCTGCCCAGCGGCGTCGCCCACGAGGATCGTGTTCCCGCGCACGAGGCGGTCCAGCATACCGCCCGTGTACACAGCACCCCCATAGACGGCCAGTCTGCGCTCAGGCTTCGCGCAGCCGGTGAGAGAGTGAAGCCTTTTGAGCAGCAGCTCGAGCCTGAGCAGAACATTCCCCTTGGAGGCCAGCCCGACCCTGTACACCCTCTCGGAGAGGGGGACGGCCCAGGCGAAGAGACCCCTTGAGAACTGGGAGCCGAGGAACACGTAGACGTGGTCGCAGCCGCAGCTCTGCGAGAGCTGGTAATCGAACTGTAGCGCGGGTAGGACGTAGTCCCTCCTGCTCCTGGCCAGGCTGCTAACGCCCGCCGCTACTACGACTGGGCTGTCTGCGCCGAGGAGTTCAGGCTGAACCCTCGCCCCAAGGATGACCTCTGCCCTACGCGCAACCTCGTCGAGAAGCAGCTGCTCGAGGAGGGGTCTGTCCACGACAGCCGCCACGGGCTCACTGCGCTCGACGAGCAGCCTCACCCCGCCGGGTCCTATGAACCACGCCCCCCTAACTCTGTTCACCACAACTTTTCTGTCGCTGACGAGGATGTGCCTGGCTAGCCCCTCGAGGCTCACGAGGCCTGTGCAGTGCTGGGGGAAACCCACGCTGGGGTGCTCCTCTAAGAGCACGACCGACAGGCCTTTCCCTGCCAGAAAGCGTGCTGATTGCAGCCCCGCGGGCCCTCCACCGACCACAACCACGTCGTGGTGAGGAAGGTGCGAGACCAGAGGCTTAGTCATCTGCCACGAGGGAGAGTCCAGCACGCTAATAAAGGCCGTGCCCCCGCGCTACCAGAGAACCTCCCTCAAGGCGCTTTTTAGCTCCCTTGAAAGCTGCTTAGAGACGGAGATCAGGCTTTGAATAATTTTCTTCTCATCCACCCCTCGCAGATGCCAGATCACATTCTCCCCCTCAGCCTCCAGCTTGGACACGAGCAGCTTGAGTAGCTCCAGAGGGCTCCTCCCGTTGTACGTTTTCTTCAGCGCCTCCAGCTCGCTGATGACCTCCGAGCCCCTCCTCACGGCCAGACCCGCTAGAACGACCCAGGAGCTGGAGAGCTGAGCCGTAAGTTTTCTAGCCTCCGCCACACCCCTCTC
>JAJHRT010000015.1 GCA_020833575.1 Thermofilum sp.
CTTCTGGGGGTGGCCGAGGACTCGTTCTACAACTACGACTTCGCGTCGAAGACAGTCTCCTCAAGCAACGTTGACTGGCCTGTCTGCCTGGTATTCTACGGTAACGCCGATGTGAACAAGGTGAAGAACATCTACTGGGGGATAACAATCCTCGCGAACCCCATGTACGCATACCTGAACGACGGACAGGGCTTTGTCTGGGACGAGGACCGCGGCACAAAGGGTGTTGTGTGGTCCAGCTATCTCAACTCCTATGTCTACCTGCACATGAGGGTCTACGCGCCCAACCCTCCCGACTACCTTTACAACGCCTATTACGGCAAGTACGTGGTGGCGACTGCCCACTACGACCAATACCCGCTGGAGAGCTGGAGCGGCTACACGGAGTACGCGGAGAAGGATCTCGCAGCAATCGCCTCGGGTAAAGGCTACGCTGTCTACCGGGACCTCTACTACTTCTACAACTACGAGCCCTACCGAGTCGAAGGAAATCACATATGGCTTAACAATGGTTACGCGACCTATGTCTATGTACCGTGACATTTTTTTGTAACGGGATTCTAGATGCTCTCCTATGCCCTCTCAGCTTCTCAAGGCGTGTACGGAGCGGGAGAGATCTGCGCCGTGGCTCTCAAGCCCAGCTTAGCACCTTCACTCCGCGTTGCATTACGTAAGGCTGCGCGCGTCCTTGAGGGTTAGCGCGGCTCGTAGAAGCATTTTAAGGCAGTAATCAGCTGGTGTAGCGGGGGTAGGTGTGCTTTCGAGCGAGGAGAAGCGGAGGTTCCTCAGGGCGCTCAGCGAGGACGAGGAGTTCCGCTACGCGGTAGCGGGCTTGCTGGGCCTGGGCGCGGTGCTCGACGAGCTGAGGAGGTTGCGGGAGGACTTCAACAAGCACGTCGAGCTGGAGGAGAAGAGGTGGCGGGAGAACGAGAAGCGATGGGAAGCTAACGAGAGGAGGTGGGAGGAGAATGAGAGGAGGTGGCAGGAGGCTTTCAAGAGGTTCGAGGCGATAGAGGCGGAGCTTGCGAGGTTAAGGGAGGATTTCAACAAGATGAGGGAGGACTTTAACAGGCTGTACGTGCAAGTGAACAGGAGGCTGGACTCGTTCGAGAGGAGGCTGATCGCACTGGGGGCAAGGTGGGGCGTCGAGTCGGAGGAGGCGTTCAGGGAGGCTATGAAGGGGATCCTCGAGGAGATCCTCGGAACGGCGGAGGTGAGGAGGTGGACCTACTTCGACGAGGAGGGTGAGGTCTTCGGGCGGCCTACGCAGGTCGAGGTAGACCTCCTCGTCAGAGACAATGCGCACATCCTAGTGGAGCTGAAGGCGAGCGCAAGCGAGGGCGATGTCGCGAAGCTCTGGAGGGCTGGAAACCTCTACGCCAGGGTGGTGGGCGTGAAGCCCAGGTTGGTGCTTGTGTCGCCGTTCGTAGAGGAGGAGGCGCTCAAGCTGGCAAAGGAGCTAGGAGTGGAGGTCTACACGGCGACGTAAGGGGCGGCACGCGCCAGGAGGCCTTTGTATTCACGTTGCATTGTGGAAGCCGCAGGGTCGCCCGTGGTGCTGCTTGTGCGCGCTTGCCGCCAAGGGTGCTCGCTCTCGAGAAAAAGAGGGAAGCTTAATATAGCGCCTCGGGCGTCTGCTGAGCGGCGTGATGAGGGCTGGATGCCCTGAGGCGTTGCGAGGCTGAGGGGGTCCACCCTCCTCTGACCCTTAGTGGTAAAGGTTTATCTCCGGTAGCCCTAGGGGGGCTGTGGCTCAGCGCAGCGCTCTCGGAGACGTGGCGGCGGACAGCGCGGCCAGCGCAGTGTCCCTCTTCGGCGGCCAGGTCCTGGCAACGCTCGCGGCCGGCCTTTCCCTGATAGTGCTGGCCCGCTTGCTGGGGCCCGAGGGCTACGGCAGGTACTCGCTTTCGACAACCGTCGCCAGCTTCCTCACGCTGGCCACGGACTTTGGGGTCTCCGCTGCGCTGGCTAGGGAGGCTTCCCGCGCCGCTAACAAGGAGGGATTAGCACCCCTCGCTGGGGCTGCGCTTCGGTTCTTGCTGCTCTCCTCGTCGTGTGCCGCCCTGGCCGGCCTGCCGCTGTCGGGGCTTCTGGCGGGGCTGCTCCTGAGGAGGCCTGAGATGGCGGGCCTGGTCGAGCTGACGATGCCCCTGGTGGTCTTCGCGGCCCTGTTCAACCTGTCCTTCTACGCGCTGCTCGGCCTCGGCGACGCTGCGGCTGTGGCAGCCCTGCCCGTGGTGCGCGACGTAGTGAGAGGCGTGCTGTCACCCCTGCTAGCCCTCCCCTTCGGCTGCGAGGGGGCTGTGGCGGGCTTCGTCGCGGGCTACGGGGTTGCCGCCGCTGCGGGGGTGGCGCTGCTGAGGAGGAGAGTCGGGGGCTTCGCGCGCGGTGGCTGGAGGGAGCTGAGGCCCATGCTGGCCTACGGGCTGCCGCTGTACATGTCCACAGCGCTGGGCACCGCGCTGGGCGTCTACCAGAACTCAGTCCTCGCCTGGTTCGCGACGGATGAGGAAGTGGGCAACCTGAGGGCTGCCGCGAACTTCGCCACGCTGATCCAGCTGGCGTCGGCGTCGATCGCGTCAGCGCTCTTCCCAGCTTTCTCCAGGCTCGGCAGGGAGGACGCCGCGAAGGCGCTGCGCTACGCAGCAGCCTACTCCGCCCTCGTGCTGGCGCCCGCGGGGGCCTACGCGATCGCCGAGGCGGAGACCCTGGTCAGGGTGGTCTACGGCCGTGCCTACACGCTCGCACCAGGCTTCCTCTCCCTGCAGGCAGTCGCCTTCCTGTGGTCAGGCCTGGGGACTGTCGCGCTGGGGAGCTTCTTCCAGGGAGTGGGCGAGACGAAGGTGAACTTCAGGGCCTCGCTGGTCTCCGCCACAGTCTTCGTGCCGCTCTCCCTGGCCCTAGCCCCTGCTCTACGCGCCTACGGAGTGGTAGCAGCTCTACTGGCGGCCAGCCTGGCCTCCACCCTCTACAGCCTCCGCGAGGCCGCTAGGCGGGGTGCCAGCGTGGACTACGGCGCCGCCCTGCGGGTGGGCGCTGCCGCGCTGCTTGCCGCTCCGCCAGCTGTGCTGGCCGGCTCCCTCTTCGCGAACCACCTGGCCCGCCTGGCCGCCTCGGCGCTCACCTACCTGCTCGCTTACAGCTTGCTAGCCCTCCTGCTGGGCTGCCTGGGGAGGGAGGACATTGAAGCCCTTAGGGCAGCCCTTTCGAGAACCCCCGTGGCCCCCCTAGCCGGGGTCGCGCTGGGGTACGAGGAGCGCGTGCTAGGACTCGCGAGGCGGCTCAGGCGACAACAGGCACCCTAGCGGCCCTGAGAATCTCCCTGAACTCCTCCAGGCCCACGCCCGCGACCCTCGAGGCGAGCCGTATGTCCCCTGTCTCTATGTACAGCTTGATCGCGGCCCTCAGCCTGGGTGGTTGTGCCTCGATGAACTTCCAGTCTGCCTCCTTCCTCCTCAGCTCCCTAGCCTCCTCCTCCAACCTCCTCCACTTCTCAAGCTTCTCCTCCAAGCTCACGTAGCACCACCTCCAGCTCCCTCCTCGGGAAGCGGTGCCCAGTCTCGATCTCGTACTCCGCGAAGACCTCCGCAGGACTACCACTCAGCAGGCCTCTCTTAAACCCCTCGGTGATCAGCTCGAGGGACCTCCAGACCCTCACGCCCGAGAGCTCCTCGAGGAGCTCGGCCGCCGCCAGCGCGCCCCTATTCTCAGTGAGCACGGTGTACCCCCTCAGCCTCCCCGCAGCCAGGCACACGGCCTCCGGGAGGTCAACACCCCTCATGGGCAGGAGCCTGGAGCGTTCGACGACCCGCGCAGCGAGCTCCAAAACGTCCGGCGTCTCGGTGAAGAGGGCTAGCGAGCCCGCCGCGAGCCCCTCGGAGAGCCAGAGGATTGTCCTCTCGCTCTGAACCTCCCTCAGGATGAGCTCGGGCACGAAGACCACTCTGAACAGCCTGAAGAGCAGGTCCCTGCGCCTCCAGGCTGACCAGTCGATGAGGAAGCACGTGTCCGCGATCGCGAAGAGCTCAGCAGACATTCGGGATCCTCGCCCTCTTCCTCAGCTCGTTGAACTCCTCCACGCTCAGGCCGGCGATCCTGGAGGCGACGTACAGGTCCCCCGTCTCCACGTAGAATTTCAGCGCGGCCCTCAGCCTGGGTGGTTGTGCCTCGATGAACTTCCAGTCTGCCTCCTTCCTCCTCAGCTCCCTAGCCTCCTCCTCCAACCTCCTCCACTTCTCGA
Organism: Thermofilum sp.; assembly: GCA_020833575.1. Classification (GTDB taxonomy): domain Archaea; phylum Thermoproteota; class Thermoprotei; order Thermofilales; family Thermofilaceae; genus Thermofilum. Next base: position 4,241 of record JAJHRT010000015.1, read on the forward strand.
CCACCGCCTCCATCGGTAGGATATGCAGCAGCGCGGGTAATAAAGAGCCCGCGCGCCGAGCGCTAAAGGAGGGAGAGCAGGGCTATGATGAGCATGGACAGGAGGATTGTGGCTGCGAGCGCGTAGAGGTACTTCACTCGGCCCTGGGGGGTTGCCACCGGGGGTCTTACGCTCTCCGCAGGGCGGGGTGAGACCCCCTCCTTCTCGAGGACTGCTAGGGATGGGCGCTCCGTCTGGCGGACGTTAGGATACACCCTGGTGACTACCTTGAGGACGTCCTCCCGGGTGCCGTGGAGCTCACCCCTGGTGATGCTCTCCCTGGGGATGCCTAGCTCCTCCACCAGCTGGGTCAGCCTCTGGGCGACGAAGTCGAGGACCTCCTGCTCCCTCCCGGGGAGCATCCTGTAGCCCTCGTCAAGCATCACCCTGGCCAGCCAGGCTGTCCTGGTGACTATCTTCGACTGCTCGTAAGTGTAGGCGAAGAGCCCGTAGCGCCTCACCCACTCGGCGAACACCTCGATCTCGCTCTGCACCCTTGGGCTCCTGAGCAGGCCCTCCAGGCTCACGCGGAGTGCTGCGCGGGGCGTGCTTAAAGCTGTGTCGCGCTAGAGGCTGGAGTCGAGGAAGAGCATGACGAGGAAGCCTGCGAGGAGCCCCCCGGTTATCCTGAGCTCCTGCTCCCCGGAGGCGTAGAGTTCGGGCACAACCTCCTTCAGGACGACGTAGATCATCGCCCCTCCGGCGAAGCCCATGCCCAGGGGCAAGAGAGTGGAGAAGACTGTGAAGAGAGCTGCACCCGCCACAGCCATCATCAGCTCGCTGAGCCCGCTGAGGAGGCCTAGCAGGAAGCCCGCCACTCTGCCGCGCGTGGAGGCGATGGGCAGGGCGACGGCGACCCCTTCCGGGATGTCCTGGATGCCTATCGCGAGGGCGGTGGCGACGCCCAGGGGTATGGAGTAAGCGCAGGTCGTGCCCACCGCGAGCCCCTCAGGGAAGTTGTGTATGATCACCGCTAGGGCTACGAGCCAGGCCTTCCTCAGGAGCCTCCTCCCAGCCTCAGGCCCCTCGTAGCCGCGCACCAGGTGCTCGTGGGGGACGAAGCGGTCCACCAGCCTGATGGCCACGACGCCGGCGATTATGCCCAGCGCCACGACGGGGAAGGACCCCGAGAGGTCGAGCGCGGGCAGTATAAGGCTGGTGAAGCTGGCCACAAGCATCACTCCAGCCGCGAAGCTCATGCTCACCGTAAGCCAGCGCGGGTTCCCGCTCCTCACCGCGAGGGCCGCCAGGGACCCTAGCGCAGTAGTGGCTGCGACAAAGGCGCCGGCTAGCACGCTGGCTACGAGCGCGCTGCCCCCCGAGAGGCTCTCCACCAGCTTAACCAGCAGGCTCAGGGAGTCACTCATGCGAACACCCGCTCGCTACAGGCTAGTGAGCACACTACCAAGCGCTCACAAGTGGCATCAAGTATCTTTTGCCGCCTGCCTCCAGGGAAACCGAGAGGTACGATGCTGGCCAGATGCTTCGCGCGGTCATGAACGCCCACGCTGGCTACTTCTCGCCTGCAAGGATGCGGTACTCGCTCGGCAAAGCCCGCGCTACGCGCTGCGCGACCACTAGCGCGAGCACGTGATCCATTAGCAGATCCTGGGGGAGGAAGATGAGCACGGAGGCGATGGCTACTGCCAGCCTGACATCCGAAGCGAGCCCGAACCAGCCGGCTACGCTCAGAGTCCAGGCGAGTAGGGAGGGGTCCAAGGATGCCCAGTACGAGAAGACGAGGAAGCCGAGGACGTAGACGGGCGTGACCGAGAGCGCTGAGAGAAGCCAGAGTACCGCCAGATCGCGCGCACCCAGCTTTGCGAGGCGTTTACCGGTGCCTCTCAGGTACCACTCTCGGAGGAAGCTCATAAGGAGGGCGGCGATGGGGAAGCCCGCCAGGTAGCCCCCCGTCGGGCCGAGGAGCACGCCCAGCCCCCCTCTGAAGCCAGCTGCCGCAGGAGCTCCCAGTGCTATCATGGCCAGGTAGAGGAGCTGAGAGGTCAGCGCCCACCTGGGCGGGAGTAGGAGGCCCGAGAGGATGAGCCCTGCATTCTGCATCGTGTAGGGTACTGGGCCCACCCGAATGCTTAGCTGGGCGAGGATTGCCGTAACCACTGCCAGCAGGCTGGCTGCTGCAGCTCTAGCCGAGCTTCTGAGCTTCATCGCAGGGGTGCCCCCGCAGCTAAGTGGTCTTCACTACCTCATGTGGGATGCAATAAGCCTTACACCGAGCTTCTCCGCAGCCCTCTCGGCGGTGGGTGCGCGCAGAAGCCGAGCATGAGGAGGTACAGGCTCTCAGCCTTCGGTGGGCGGCGTGCCGTCCTCCAAACCCGGCAGCCCTGCTACAGCGTGCCCGAATCCCTCATTCTCCCTTAGCGGCTGCAGCGCGCTAGGCGGGAGGTGCCACAACCTTGGCAACCCTCCTTCTGCGCCACGCGGAGTACTCGTAGGCCGCGATGAACACTGCGAGCGCTAGCAGCGCGGCCAGTGCTACAGCGCCCAGCACCTCGGAGGGTGAGAGGGGCACGCCGGCCACAGTCGCGAAGACGTCGAGGCTGAGCGTCACCTCCCCTGGGAGCTGCGCCTGGGCCTCCGCCCTCCTACCCCCGTACTCGGCCACCACCCTGTAGGTGGCGGTGGGCAGCGTGGTCCTGTAGACCCCGCTCTCGTCCGCCGCCCCCGACTCGACGAGCGTGCCGCCGTAGTAGATCTCGACCCGGGCGCCTGGGAGCCCCTGCCCCCTGGAGCCGACGACCTTGATCGTCGCGGTGTTGACGCCCGGCACCAGGATGGTCATGTCCTCCCTGACCTCCACCGTCCTCTTGTACCCGATGGGAACGCCCTTCCAGGAGACAACCTCCACGGTGAGCCTGCCCAGCACCACGTCCTTGACCGTGAAGGGAGCCCCAGGGCTCAGCTCGAACTCGGCAGTCCTGCCGTCCAGCGTGGTCACCCTGATCAGCGCCCCGACCAGCGGCTCCCCGTTCTCAGCCCTTATCCTGACCGTGGGCTGCGCCAGGGCCAGTGGCACCAGCAGGGCTACCAGCAGCAGGGCCTGGAGCGGCCTGGCCACGACCAGCACCCTCTCTTCCAGAGCGGGCCAGCGCTTATAGGTTACGCGCGGGAGAGTCTTTCCGATGGCCAGCGGGGACGCCCTCAGCGAGCTCGCGCGGAGGCTGATGGAGTGGTACTCGGCCAACAGGAGGGAGTTCCCGTGGCGGGTCGGGATGAGCAGCGAGTGGCAGGCTGCGCTCACGGCGATCCTCCTGAGGAAGACCAGGGCAGAGACCGTGGCCAAGCACTACCGGGAGATACTCTCCGCCCTGGAGACTCCCGAGCGCGCGCTCAGCCTGGGAGTCGAGGGGATCGAGAGGCTCCTCAGGCCGCTAGGCCTGCACAGGACGCGGGCGCGGCAGATACACGCTCTGGCGAGAGCCTGGGGCAGCGGGTCCCCCGAGCTGCCCGGCCTGGGGCCCTACGCGAGAGCGCTGATCGAGTGCCTGGCCCGCCGCCGGCTGGTCCCCGTGCTCGACGTGAACACAGTGCGCGTGGTCAAGCGCGTGCTCGGCGCGGAGAACGCCGAGGAGGCCGTCAGGCGGGTTGTAGAGCGCGCTGGCACCTGCGAGGCCAACCTGGCGCTGATGGACTTCGCAGCCCTGGTCTGCAGGGCCAGGAGGCCGAGGTGCGGCGCGTGCCCCCTGCGCGACCTGTGCGTGCAGGCCGCCTCATCAGAGCCCCCGAGCCGCGCGCAATCCGTATAAGCGGTGGGCTGGGGCTCAGGGGAGGGGGTAGATGTGAGTGTGCTAAAGCTGGCTCTGAAGTTCGTGGAGCGGGACATCCTGTTCAAGAAGCTGGTAGCCGCCCTCACGATACTCGCGATAGCCAGCGGGGTGGCGGCGTTCATCTCGCTCAGGATACTCGGGATAGGCAGCAGGACCGCTGCCATGCAGATCGTCGAGCAGGTGTTACCGGGGGAGGTGCTGGTGTACGGGCAGGGGATCTACGACGTCTCCGAGGACGTGGTCAGGGACCTCGAGAAGCTCCCGGGGGTTGAGAAGGTCACGCCCGCGATACTGGTCACTGGCTACATAGGGCGAAACTCGGTGTTCGTCCTCGGGGTGAGGCCCGAGGACCTGAAGAACATTGTCTCCCGCTACGTCGCCGGTTCGCCCTTCACGGGGCTCAGCGGGCCTTACGCCATAGCGGACCTGGGCCTGGCCGAGAAGCTGTCGCTGAAGGTGGGCGACAAGGTCGCTGTGAAGCCGCCCTTCGGCGGCTCGTTCAGGCAGTACGAGGTGGTCGCCATAGCCGAGGTGACGATGAAGATCGAGGAGATCGCTGCAGCCGGCGGCTACATAGTGCTGCCGCTCAGGGAGGCTCAAAACCTCCTCGGCAGGCCCGGCTACGTGAGCATGGCCGTTGTGAAGGTCGCGGAGGGCGTGGACCCTGTGGCTATGAAGAACTTGATATCGCTGATCTACCCCGGCTCGCGGGTGATGCTCAGGGAGGAGGTCATAGGCGTGGTCTTCAAGGTGATGTCGCTCATCGAGAGCCTGCTCCTCACAACCACCATGATAGGCATCATGGTCGCGGTCTTCGGCACTGTTAGCACGATCACCTCCACTGTGAGGGAGCACCAGCGCGAGATAGCGATCATGCGCGCTAACGGCGCGCTCCGCCGCGACGTGGCGCTGATATTCATGCTGGAAGCCCTGGTGTACGGCGTCGCGGGCGGCCTCCTCGGGGTGGTCTTCGGAATCCTGGGCGCCCAGGTGGGGATAAACATCGTCGCCTCCTTCGGCTTCCTGAACCCACCTCTGATACTCGACGTGCCCAGCCTGGTGCTGGGCTTCCTCATGGCGACGGGGCTGGGCGTGCTGTCGTCGGTTTACCCTGTTTGGAGGGCCACCTCTATAAGGCCTGTCGAGGTGTTGAAGAGTGAGTGAGGAGGCCCTTGTCCTCAAGGACGTGAAGAAGGTCTACAGGACCCAGACCGAGGAGGTCCAGGTGCTCAAGGGCATCAACCTCACCATAAGGGAGGGAGAGCTTGCAGTGATCATGGGGCCCTCGGGCAGCGGCAAGAGCACGCTTCTCTCGATAGCTGGAGGGCTGGACAAGCCCACGGAAGGGAGGGTGGTCGTGGGCGGGGTGGACATCACCGACATGAGCGAGGAGGAGCTCGCGAAGATCAGGGCTAGGAAGATAGGCTTCGTCTTCCAGTCGTTCAACCTGGTGAGGAACTTCACCGCGCTGGAGAACGTCATGGCGCCGCTCATCTTCACGGGCCTCTACACGTGGAAGGAGGCCGCGGAGATCGCAAGCAAAATGCTGGAGGTCGTCGGCCTGAAGGGGCACGAGCACAAGTTCCCCGGGCAGCTGAGCGGGGGGCAGCAGCAGAGGGTGGCGATAGCGAGGGCTCTCGCGCCCGGGCCCGACGTGGTGCTGATGGACGAGCCCACAGGCAGCCTGGACGTGGACTCCGCGGTCAGAGTGCTAGGGCTGGTGAAGTGGCTTAACGAGGCGCTCGGCCAGACGATAGTGATTGTCACGCACAACCCCGAGCTCTCAGAGCTGGCCACGAGGACCTTCTACATAAGGGGAGGCCTGATATACGAGCAGCCGCCCGGCCAGATACTCGCAGAGAGGATCAAGGAGCTAAAGGGGGGTGCGGGCTCCAGGGAGCTGAAGTCCCTGCAGCTCAGCATGCTCAAGGTCAAGCTGGAGGCCCTCGAGCGAGCGGCCTCTAGAGGGGTTGCGGACCCCGGGGTTATAGAGGCTGAGCTGAAGGCCCTGGAGAGGAGGATCTCCCGGCTCGAGAAGCTCCTCGCGTAGGCTTTTTCGCCTTTTGTCGAATTTGATGATGTGTTGAAGAGTTAGCTTTATTAGTAGGATATACGCTGAGGTCTTGAAGTCTATGCGGAGAGCTCTCGCCCTGGCGCTGACCCTCGCCCTGCTGCTCAGCTGGCTTGAGGGGGCGGTAGCCCAGCCCGCCGTAACCGTCAGGAAGAGCATACTGAGGACGATCAGCGTTTGCCCCGGGTCCGAGCCGAGCACCTCTATTACCGTGACACTGTTCTTCGACGCCGAGGGCATGGTCAACTTCACAGATACCCTGGCCTACGCGCAGTGCGGGGAGATCACCGCGACCACCCCGCCGTCCTACGTGGCCTGCCCCCAGGGCATGCTGAGAGCGTCGTGGCTCGGCTACAACGCCAGCCCTGGGGAGGCGCTCAAGTACACTGTGCCTGGCCTGAGCCTCCTCAACGTGGGTGTGGAGCTGTCCACGGAGAAGGGGCCTCTCAACCTGTCGTGCGAGGATGGCTACTGTAGGGCCGTGGCGCTGGGGGCCCACCAGGTCAACTACACCCTCCACCTGTCTCTGTCCGAGCACTTGCCCAGGGGTGTCCAGCTGCCCGTCTCTGTCAGCTGGAGCGTGGACCCCGTCTACCTCTACCCCATCGCGTTCTCTGAGAGCCCGCAGAGCCTTAGGGAGAGCGGCACCGAGATTTCCTTCCAGTGGACGGTCTTCGTCAATGGCTCCTACACGCTCAGCGTTGTATTCGAGGTCAGGGGGGAGAACCCGTGGGGGGAGGTTGTGCTCCCGCCGCCTGTAATCACCGCCAGCCTAGACCCCCGCCTGCAGCTGTCCCTCGTGGATAGATACAGGTCCTTCGCGCTGGCAGCCCTCGAGAGGAGCGTGGGTAACCTCTCCGAGTTCAAGAGCAATGTGACAAGGCTCAGGGATATGCTCTATAACCTGAGCAAGGGCTTCGAGGAGCAGTCGAAGATGCTCGAGAGCGCTGCCGGCCTAGCCGATAACGCGGCCGACGCCATGAGGGCTGCTGCCGCCCAGCTGAGCAGCACCGTCCAGGTGCTCGACGAGGCTGAGGCTAGGCTGCGGGCAGAGCTCGAGAGGGCCTCGGGGCTGCTGGCCGAGGCTAGGAGGCTGTCTGAGACCGCCTTGAACAACACCGCTGAGCTCGAGGAGGCGCTGCGGGCCCTCAACGCGACTCTCCCCGAGGGCTTCCACCTCGCCGATCTGCTAAACCGGTCGAGGCAGGCGCTGCAGGAGCTCTCCAGGGAGCTTGCCAGCTACCAGGAGCTCCTGCAGCGCTACACCGCCGCGAAGGAGCGTGCAAGGGAGGCCACGGGGTACCTGGTTTACGCGGCCTCCCAGCTCTCACTGCTGGCATCCACACTCAGGGCGGCTGCAGACGGCCTGAGGGAGCTGTCCAGGGGTCTCCGGACTGCGGCGGACCTCGTGGACAGCTCCCTGGCCAAGATGACCACCCTGATAGACTCCAACCCGTACCCTGACAGCCTGCTCGAGTTCAACAGGACGATATCCTCCCAGATGGTGGAGCCCGTGGGTGGCAGCCAGCTGAGGAGCGAGCTCATGAGCGACGCGGTCTACGTCTCGCTACCCCTAGTCAAGCTCAAGAGGAGCGAGCCCCAGGTCGCCTCACTGCCCGTGAACTCCACCGCCCCACAGCAGCACTCCGCGCTGCTGCTCCTACCCCTTGCAGCCTCAGCGCTCTTCGCGTTCGCTATGGCGCGTAGGAACTCCAGGAGAGCCAGGAGCGCAGCCCTCATCGGCGAGATCAGGCTCCTGAGGGAGAGGCTGGCGCGCCTGGAGGGTGGTGGGGGTGCCTGAGGGGCGGAACTCGAGAAGCGTGCTCATAAGGAACGTGGACTACAGCGCCTACGCTGAGCTCTCAGCGCTGGCGAAGAAGCTGGGGACGTCCGTGGGCGCCCTAGCCTCGCAGGCCTTCAAGCTGCTTGTGGGGCTGGCGGACGCAGGCCCCATGCTGGCAGGGCTCCCGGCGGACACACCAGCCCTTCTGAGCAGCCTCCTGCCTGCTGCCAGGCTGAAGAGGAAGCCTGTCTTCATCAGGCACGTGGGCCGCTTAGTCGTGTCGCGGGAGGACCTGGAGAAGGCCCCGGGTCCAATCTTCTTCTTCGGCATCGGGGAGCTGGTCTTCGACCCGAGCGTGGACACGAGGCTCTTCGAGGAGAAGGTTCTAAGGATCGTGGACTGCGGGAAGGTGGTCATACACAGGGGCCTGGACAAGCTGGCGGTGCTCGAGAAAGCCCTCTTCATAAGGGAGGTCGAGGAGAAGGTCTAGCGCCCAGCCCCATTCCCCGGCGGCTTCCGGGACCATCCTGGAGTCGTCCACCGCGCGAAGCTCACTCCGATCTTCACGGCTCCGAGCACGCCCTGGCATCCCACGTGCGCACGAGCAGCAACTGCTTGTCGACTCCATGAAGCCCTGCGCGCTGTGCCTGCCGCGGGGCAATCTATTTATCTTCCGGAGCGGAAGTAACTTTCGGTGCGGAAGTTGCTGTTCGACCCCCGCCCCAAGACCTCTAGGAGCGACCTGTACGACTTCGAGGAGGAGCTGGAGAGGCTTTTGCACGCGCTGAGCGAGCCCATGGTTCTGGTATCTGGGCTGAGGAGGACTGGGAAGACATCTCTCGTGCTCACGGCCCTCAACGAGAGCGGCCTTCCGCACGTGTACGTGGACCTGAGGGAGGGCTTCACCTCGTCCAGGGAGCTCTACGTGCTGCTGTCCAGGAGCCTGAGCGACTTCGTGGAGCGCGCCTCCAGGTGGGGCCGCGCCAGGGAGGTCCTCCTCAGGGCTCTCTCCAGGGTCAGGGGTGTCTCGGTGATGGGGCTGCAGGTGTCGGTGAGCTGGTCGCCCAGGGAGAGGCCTCTTCTCGGCGAGCTCTTCGCGGCTCTCGACGAGCTGGGGGAGAGGCTTGGCGGGAGGGTTGTCGTGGTCTTCGACGAGTTCCAGAGGTCGAGGGGTAGCGTCGGCGTGGCTCTCCACAGCGCGATCGCGCACTCCTACGACTTCCACAGGAACCTCTCCTTCGTGCTGACGGGCTCGGAGATGGGCGTGCTGTACGGGATCCTGAGGAACCCCGAGAACCCGCTCTACGGCAGGGCCTACGTGGAGATTAGGACGCGGAAGCTGTCGAGGGAGGAGGCGCTGGACTTCCTCGAGAGGGGCTTCGCCGAGGCGGGAGTCAGGGTGAGCGCGAGCGAGGTCGAGAGAGCGGTGGAGGAGCTGGACGGCATCATCGGCTGGCTCGCCTACTACGGCTACCTGAGGGTGGGCGGGAGGGGTGACCTCGAGAGGGTGGTGGAGGAGGCTGTTGAGCTGGCTAGGAGCGAGCTCGAGAGCTTCCTGGCGACGAGGGTCAGCCGGAGGTACAGGCTCGTGCTCAAGCTGCTAGCCCAGGGCGTGAGGGAGTGGGGCAGGCTGAAGAGGGCGCTCGAGGACGCGGAGGGCAGGGAGCTCAGCGACAGGGTCCTCCACGAGATCCTCCACCAGCTGAGGAGCCACTCGATCATAGACGAGGAGAACAACTTCACGGACCCCGTGGTCAGAAGAGCAGCCCTGCAGCTCTGAGGGCGGCTCCTGCCGAAACCTTTTATTCCTCCCAGGGACCCCCTTGAAGCCTGTGAGCAGCGCAGAGGAGCTGGAGCGAGAGCTCTTCGAGGCGATAGTTGAGGGCGATGAGGAGAGGAGCAGGAGGGCGGCCAGGGAGCTGATCAGCCGCGGCGTGGAGCCGAGGGAGATCGTCTCATCCGTGATGGTCCCCGCGATGCGCAGGGTGGGCGAGCTGTTCGAGAGGGGCGAGTACTTCATACCCGAGCTCGTGCTCTCCGCGGAGGCCTTCCGGGCGGCGATGGAGGAGGTGAGGCCGGCATTGAGGGGCGGGGGCGCGCCCGCCAGGGCTGTCGTGGTGCTGGGCACCGTCAGGGGGGATATCCACGAGCTCGGGAAGAACCTCGCGGCAGTTGTCTTCGAGGCCGAGGGGTTCGAGGTGGTGGACCTGGGGGTCGACGTACCGCCCGAAAAATTCGCCGAGGCTGTGGAGAAGTACGGGGCCAAGGTCGTGGGCATGAGCGCCCTGATGACCACCACCATGCTCGAGCAGAGGAACGTGGTCGAGGAGCTGAAGAGGCGGGGGCTGAGGGACAAGGTCATCGTGGTAGCGGGCGGGGCGCCCGTCACCGAGGAGTGGGTTAGGGAGATCGGTGCCGACGTCTGGGGGCGCGACGCATTCGAGGCTGTTGCGGTAGTGAAGAGGCTCCTGGGTGTTGGCTGATGGCGAGGCCGAGGCTGCTCGTGCTCGATAGGGATGAGGCGGACGCCGTGCACAGCGACGCCCTGAGCCTCCTGGGCGAGGTCGGGGTGCGCCTCGAGAGCAGGGAGGTGGAGAAGCTGCTCCTGGACGCGGGCTGCACCCTGCGGGGCGGCAGGGTCCTCGTGCCCGAGGAGCTGGTGCGCGAAGCACTGGCCAAGGCCCCCAAGAGGATCGAGCTCTACGACCGCGACGGGCGGCGCGTCTCCACCCTCGGTGAGGGGGCGCTCGTCTTCAACCCAGGCTCCGCGGCGATCAAGCTGCTGGACTTCGG
>JAJHRT010000016.1 GCA_020833575.1 Thermofilum sp.
GCTTCCCCTCCCGGCTGGAGACCTTGAGGTAGTCCTCGAAGAGAAGCTTTGCCAGGTGCAGCGTGGGCTCTGTCATGTACACCGGGCCCTTGTAGCCGTACTTGTACAAGAGGGGCAGCGCGCCGCAATGATCCAAGTGCGCATGGGTTATCACAACCGCGTCTAAGAGGTCGACGTCGAACTCTGGGAGGTCGAAGAGCGGTAGCTCATCCTGCTCGTTGGTCGGCTTGATGCCTGCGTCAAGCAGAATGTTGGCCTCGGGTGTTTGCACGAGTATGGCGCTCCTGCCGACCTCTTGGAAGGAGCCCAGGGCAACTATGCGGACCCTGTCTATCTCGAACATCGGCTTGCGGTATATCCTGTCACCCAGCATTTTGAGGAACTCCCTGCGATCCTCCGAGCCTGCCCTGTACAGCTCCCTGAGCTCGTGAACGGTTCTACACCGAACAGGCGGTCTCCTCAGGATCTTGGGGTACCAAAGCGTCTCGAAGAAGACCCTGTGCAGCACGGAGGGGTCGACCTTCTCCGGCGCTAGAACCTCTATCTCGACTTCACCGGTCTCGTCGTTGAAGAATAGGTCCCTGAGGCCAGCCTCCTTTGGGAGGAGCCTCTCGATAATCTCTTTGGACTCGCCCTCCCCCTTTCTCAAGCTGGGGTCGCCGCGGATGACCACGCGCTTCTTGATCGTCTTCGCTATCCTCCTGACAAGCTCTCCCTCGTTCTCGAAGAACACCCTGGGATTCCTGGTGTAGATCACTACTTTCGGCCCCTCGAACTCCACCCTTACAATGCCGGCCTCGGGTGGCACGTTTGTGAAGATACCTTCTCGTACTTCCCGAGCTGCCTCCCAGACATGCTCCAAAGCTGGTCACCTAGCGCTTGCGAGAAACCTCCGGGCAGGCAATCGTGAAGCGAGTTTATATTTTTGCCTCTAAGCGCGCCGCGCCGGACCTCAGGCTCTCAGGTACTTTATACCCTCCTTGCTGATAACCGCGACGTCGACACCTTCCCCGCTGCCAGGGTCCCTTGAGAGTGCGGTTCTTACGGCTTTAGCAGCTATTTTCACAGCCTCGTCGATGGACAGGTCGCTGCGGTACTCATTCTCCAGCACTGATACAGCAAAGGGGGATCCGGAGCCTGTTGCAGCGTACTTCTCAAGCGTGGTGGAGCCCAGGAGGTCTACGAGGTACAGCGCGGGACCCTCGGAGTCCACCCCGCCTACGAGCATCTCGACCGCCAGCAGAGGCCTGTAGCTGAACAGGATGAGGGAGGCCAACGTCGCTATGCTCTTAATGGGCATAGGCTCTCCCACCACAGTGCTGTAGTACCTTGCCTCCGCCCTCAGCCTCTCCACCAGCTGCTGAGCATCGCCGACCGTACCTGCTACAGTCACGGCGGCGTGTCTATCCACTTCGAGTATCTTCCTCACATCCTTGCTGGCTATGAAGTACCCGCTTGTAGCTCGCTTATCCGCTGCCAAGACTACGAAGCTAGGCCCTACTAAGCCCACGGTGGTTGTTCCCTTTAACACCTTAAGCTCGTCCAGCCGCATTCCACGCTCAGCCGGAAAGGAGATCGTCGTAGATAAATACACAGCGGTGCTTTCGGCACCTGCTCCGCCCTCAGGAATGTTTATCTGACTAGCCTCCGTAATTGCGCGCCGAAAAAGTGGATGCCGCGCAGAGCTCTCTCGATGGTCACAAAACCCTTTGCGCGAAAGGGAGCCGTTTTCCAGCCGCTTCTGACGAGCAAGTGCTTATCGTGCGAGTTCTTCAGGGTTTGCATAGGCTCCACTCGCCCCCTAGTCAGCTACCGCGTCGTGGAGACCAGAATGCACTTCAACCGCTGTCCAGCGCTCTCTGAGGAGATGCAGGTTGTCGTTGTCGAGGAAATGCCCACAAGGCTGCTCGTGGAAGCCCCCTTCGTCGCCCCCGGAGCCGAGATAACCTACAGGAAGCCCGCCAGCTGCCCCGAGGGTTTAGACTGCGAGCATCTAGGGGTGGAGCAAGGCGAAAAGGTAAGAATAGTAAAAGTGCTGGAGAAGCTAGCCCCCAACCTGTGGCTGGTCGAGGCAGAGCTCCTGGAGCCACCTAGCCCGCGCCTATGGCTTGCTGCTAAGCAGAAGCTTCTCCAGAGGCCCCGGAGGTAGCCTCCTCCTTTCTCTCCTCCTTTCCTCGCTCGAACCTGAACTCCTCGACAAGCCTCACTTTAGAGATGCTCGGAATGTACCTCTCCACGTCCCTGAGGAAGCCGCTGAGGAGGATGTGAGCATTGGAGAAGGCGAATATGCTGCCGGGGACCTCCACCTCCGCTGCATCACCATCTATCTTCACAGAGACCCTATCCCTGGGGATGCCTTTGAACCATTTGAGCAGGAGTTCTGCGAGCTTTCCGCGGTCATCCTCAACTATTTTCTGCACAGTGATTCGGGCCCTTACCCTCTTCCCGGCAAAGGGGTGGTTGAAGTCCACTGTGACCCTGCCCCCTCCCACCCTTATGATGCGCCCCCGCCTGCCGTCGAGCTCTATCTCCTCTCCCACTCTCGGCACGACACCCCGGCTGCTGAGCTCCCTCGCCGGTAAGACGACGATGTTCCCAGGATCTCTCTCGCCGAACGCTTGGCTAGGCTCCAGGACGACCTCCTTGCTCTCACCCTCCTTCATGCCAACTAGAGCCTCCTCTAAGGCGCTCAGGAGGTACCCCTCGCCCACAATCACGAGCTCCGGCTCTTCATGGCTGCCAGCCCCCTCCTCGTGAACGGTGGAGGCTATCACCCTTTCACCTGTTTCCTCCATCAGGCTTATCGTGTAGTTCACCAGGACGAAGTCTCCCTTAGCGACCGCGCGCTCGCTCATGCCGCTCTCCACCGCCCCACGCCTCGCTGCACGCGCATAAAAAATTACTGTCCTCGAGCTTCAGCGTCGCTGTTGCGCCTCCGCAAGAGTGCCCAATGAACACTTTTATAGTCCCGTTGTTCCATCCCAAGTGGTTCTGGGTGGTGAGCGTGTCAGAGAAGAAGCACGTGGACGAGATAGAGCTCAAAGTGCTCGAAGTCAGGCAGCACGAGGCAGGTAGGGGTAGAGTGCGCATAGACGAGGACGCGATGGAGCTCCTCGGGATAAGCGCCGGGGATGTTGTGGAGATCGAGGGGAAGCGCAAGACAGTAGCAATAGCGTGGCCAGGTTACGCGGAGGACAAGGGGAAGTTCGTGATCAGGATGGATGGGTGGACAAGGAAGAACGCTGGTGTGAGTATCGGTGATAAGGTCAAGGTGAGGAAGGCTGAGGTGAAGCCCGCAACCCTGGTTAGGCTCGCCCCAGCCTCGATGACCCTCGCCGTGGACGAGAACTTCGTTGCCTACGTCAAGAAGAGGCTGATAGATAGACCGATAATCGAGGGCGATGTCATCCAGATCCCAGTCCTAGGTCAGATCATACACTTCAACGTGGTCAGCATAAAGCCCAAAGGCGTCGTGGTGGTCACTGAGAAGACTCAGCTGAAGATCCTTGAGAGGCCCGTAGACCTCGGCAGAATACCCAAAGTGACCTATGATGACATAGGCGACCTCGAGGAGGCGAAGCAGAAGATCAGGGAGATGGTCGAGCTGCCGCTGAGGCACCCGGAGCTCTTCAAGAGGCTGGGTATTGACCCTCCGAAGGGCATCCTCCTCTACGGCCCGCCCGGCACAGGCAAGACGCTGCTGGCTAAGGCTGTGGCGAACGAGACCGACGCCTACTTCATCGCGATTAATGGGCCTGAGATCATGAGCAAGTTCTACGGGGAGAGTGAGCAGAGGCTGAGGGAGATCTTCGAGGAGGCTAAGGAACATGCTCCCGCGATCATCTTCATCGACGAGATTGACGCTATAGCGCCTAAGCGCGAGGAGGTAACAGGAGAGGTGGAGAAGAGAGTAGTAGCACAGCTACTAGCACTAATGGACGGGCTCGAGGCAAGGGGTGATGTAATAGTCATAGGAGCTACCAACAGGCCTAATGCCATTGACCCTGCTCTACGCAGGCCAGGCCGCTTCGACAGAGAGATAGAGATCGGAATCCCGGACAAGCGGGGGCGCCTGGAGATACTCAAGGTTCACACGAGGAGCATGCCGCTGGCAAAGGACGTTGACCTGGAGAAGCTTGCCGAGATCACGCACGGCTACGTAGGCGCGGACCTCGCAGCTCTGTGCCGCGAGGCCGCTATGAAGGCTCTTCGCAGAGTACTGCCAATGATCGACCTGGAGAAGGAGGAGATACCCCTGGAGGTGCTCGAGACAATAGAGGTCAAAATGGAGGACTTCATGAACGCCTTCAGAGAGATTACGCCCAGCGCTCTGAGGGAGATAGAGGTAGAGGTTCCCACAGTCCGCTGGGACGATATTGGTGGCTTGGAGGAGGTGAAGCAGCAGCTGAGGGAGGCTGTGGAGTGGCCCCTCAAGCACCCCGAGGCATTCGAGAGGCTGGGTATTGACCCTCCGAAGGGCATCCTCCTCTACGGCCCGCCCGGCACAGGCAAGACGCTGCTGGCCAAGGCTGTAGCCACAGAGAGCGAGGCGAACTTTGTCAGCATAAAGGGCCCAGAGGTATTCAGCAAGTGGGTTGGTGAGAGTGAGCGCGCAATACGCGAGATCTTCCGGAAGGCTAGGCAGGCAGCACCCTGCGTGGTCTTCATCGACGAGATCGACGCTCTAGCTCCTATGCGCGGGCTTGTAACCTCGGACTCGGGAGTCACGGAGAGAGTGGTTAGCACGCTCCTCACCGAGATGGATGGTTTGGAGAGGTTGGAGGGTGTGGTGGTGATTGCGGCGACGAACCGGCCTGACATCCTTGACCCTGCGCTTCTCAGGCCTGGGAGGTTTGACCGCTTGATCTACGTGCCCCCGCCTGACGAGAGGGCGAGGCTTGAGATCCTCAAGGTGCACACGAGGAGAATGCCCCTCGCGGAGGACGTAGACCTCGCAGAGATCGCAAAGCGCACAGAAGGATACACAGGAGCAGACCTGGAGGTTCTTGTGCGCGAGGCCGGGCTCCTTGCTCTGCGGGAGGACATAAATATTCAGAAGGTTTACGCGAGGCACTTCGAGGAGGCTTTAAAGAAGGTTAAGCCCTCGCTAACCCCTGACATCGTGAAGTTCTACGAGACCTGGAGCGAGAGGTTCCGCAGAGCTACCAGGCAACAGCTAACAGTCACGGGCTTCTACGTGTGAGCACTCTATGCTCGGGCTTATATTTACAGAGATTCTCTACGAGCTGAAAAAGAACAATGGAGTACTCGGGGAGCGCGAGCTCCTCGAAGCTGTGAAAAAGAGCCTTGCAGACCACTACCAGCTGGAGGTCTCAGAGAAGGATGTGAGGAAGGCCCTCCTCGCCCTGGAAGTCCGCGGCCTGGTGACCTTCTCCACCTTGAAAAAGAATATGAGAGTGGTTAAGCTGAACAGCAAATGAGCTACCGTGGGCGTCAATATTAGGGAGCTCGTGGAGCCTGTTGCTGTCGAGATCTCTTTTGAGAGCCTCTCGAAAAAGGCCATAGCACTAGACGCCTACAACATGCTGTACCAGTTCCTCGCGACTATACGGCAGCGGGATGGCACTCCGCTGATGGACTCCAGGGGTAATATCACCAGCCATCTAAACGGTCTCTTTTACAGGACGACGAACCTTCTGGAGTACGGCATAAAGGTCGTGTACGTCTTCGACGGAAAGCCCCCAGAGCACAAGGCGAAAGAGCTTGAGAGAAGAATGCGAGCGAGGCTGGAAGCCGAGAAGAAGTACATAGAAGCGCTAGAAAGAGGGGAAGTGGAGGAGGCAAGGATCTACGCCCAGCAGGCAAGCAGGCTGACTACACCCATGGTGGAGGATGCGAAGAAGCTGCTCACGTACATGGGAGTCCCAGTCGTACAAGCCCCCAGCGAGGGGGAGGCGCAGGCTGCGTTCATGGCGGCCAGAGGAGATGTGTGGGCCGCAGGGAGCCAGGACTTTGACTCGCTGCTCTTTGGGAGCCCCAGGCTCGTCCGCAACCTAGCGATCACCGGTAAGCGTAAACTGCCCCGTAAGGAGGTCTACGTCGAGGTGAAGCCAGAGCTCATAGAGCTGGAAACCCTCCTCAAAGCTCACGGGATCACCAGGGAGCAACTCGTAGTGATAGGCATCCTCGTTGGGACCGACTACGCCCCTGAGGGCGTGAGAGGAATAGGTGTTAAGAAGGCACTGAAACTGGTCAAGGAGCTGAGAGATCCCGAGAGGGTGTTCAAAGCTGTCGAGTGGACCCACGATATCCCACCGGAGGAAATCTTCAGGTACTTCCTGAACCCCGAGGTCACGGACAAGTACAGGCTGGAGTGGCGCCCTCCCAACAGGGAAGCTATCATCAAGCTGCTTGTGGATGAGCACGACTTTTCCCAGGAGAGGGTGGAGAACGCTCTCGAGAGGCTCGAGAAGGCTTACAGGACGCACTTCAAGCAGGCATCTCTCGAAAGCTGGTTTGCATGAGATGCCCGGAGGTATAATCGTGGATGTACTCCAAGCACAAGGCCACCCGAACGTAAAAGCGCTGCACAGAACCACTCTCGAGATAACCAAGGACGACTACGTTACACCCAGAGGGGACTGTATAATAGCTGTCAAGGCCAACAAAGCAGCCGCAGACCTCCAAGACGAGCTGAAAAGAGCAATACTCTCCGGAAGCTACGTGACACTTATCCTTACTCTACACCCATACAACCTCGTAGAGGTTGTACGGGGAGTCGGCGCCCCCACACTAACCCTAGAAGACCCGCGCTCCATCGTAGTAAGGAAGAGCAGCTTCACAGACCCGAGAACCATAGCCATAAGATCCAACAAAGCGGCCGCAGACCTCGACAGGAACTTCGTAAACCACCTAAAAAACAGCAACTCCAAGCTCAAAGTACTCATAATCGCACACAGCACACCAGACATACCGCTAGAAGCTATGAAGAAACTAAAAACCCTACTTAATAACACCCATAAAGATTAAGAAGATGGCGCCCCGGCCGGGATTCGAACCCGGGTTCTGCGGCTCGACAGGCCGCCACTCCAGGGCTAAAGCCTTCCTGGACCACTAGACGACCGGGGCTCCAGCGTTCAACCTACTTGATTGGAGCGTTTTTGAGCTTTTCGCTATAAGAGAACAGCCTTAAGAGGAAGGGGCGCTCTGCGCGAAAAGTTCAAAAGAAAAGCATGAGGCTAATTAGTCGCACGGGCCGGTGGCTCAGCCAGGTAGTGGGTGTACCGCCTAAAGCACCCGGCTGATAACCGGGGGGTCCCGGGTTCAAATCCCGGCCGGCCCACCATTTTTCCCAGAGGAGAGTCAGGCTTAGCACCTAGAAACACCTTCTCGTTGTTCTCTCTCCGGAATCTCTTGTTTACGGGGTTCTCTCCCTTATGCGAAAGGCAATCTTTTTAAGGGATCACTGGAAAAATGTGGACGCGAGGGCCGGTAGCTCAGCAAGGTAGAGCGGCGGTCGCTAAGGCCGAGGCTCCAGACCCGTAGGTCGGGGGTTCAAGTCCCTCCCGGCCCACCACTTTCTCAGGAAAAGCGCGCAGCATTAGAGAGATGTGCCGGGCGTGGGTTTTCCGCTGTTCATAGGGGGCCTTGCGGCCTCTCGAGCGGAGACCGAGCGCCCGGCATACTTTAAATTGGGCTTAGGAGTAAAATCTCTTACTTGGTGGTGACCTGTGGAGAGGGATGTTGAGCTAATCAAGAGACGCATGCTGCTGGAGATGCAGAAGAAGCTTCTACGCGCGTCACAGCCGGAGAGGAAAGAGGTTGTTGACTACGAGAGAATCTTCGTCGAGCACTTGACCGATGATGGGCGCATGATGTACGAGAAAGCCGTCGAGCAGTACGGCGAGGAAGCGAGAAGGATAGCGGAGAAGCTGGGCAGGCTTTATCACTCGGGCAGGCTTCAGGGCTTAATGAACGCAGAGACTGTGTACTGGGTTTTCAGGGAGGTGGGGCTGCCTATCAAAATCGAGACGAGAATCGTCTACAAGAAGGGCGGTGAGGTGAAGAGCATAGGGGAGATGCTGAGGGGCGAGGACTAGACGTGCCCCCCAAGGGCAACCCTTTTATCTGCGCCCCTGGGCTCTGGGGCGGTGAGGCCAACGGCCAAACCTGTCAAGATAATACTCGTGGGCGCGCCCTGGGCAGCCTTCAACGACAAGCTGAAGAAGATCTGCCAGGAAGTAGCCTCGGAGAAGGGGCTGGAGTTCGAGGAGAGAAACGAGGACTACCTCTTCCTCATGAAGTACGGGGAGAAGGACGAGCTGGGCGGGGCTGATATCCCGCAAGTCTTCATCCAGCTGGATGACGGCACTGTGAAGCACATCCTCACTAAGGTCCCGGTTGCTGGCGCGCAGCCCGACTTCGAGGAGGCGAGGAGGAGGATACTCGAGGCTATTGGCTAGCGATGCTGCTAGCCTGGGCGAAGTAGTCCTCTATCGTGAATTTCTCGAGGAGCTCGTCGAAGCTTATGTCCAGTGCTTCAAGTACCTGCTCGAGAGCAGTCCTGATGACATCGATGTACTTCTCGTGGTCTATCTCGTCGATTCTTGCCAGCTCCACGGGTTTCACTCCCAGCTTGTCGGACGTCTTTATGTAGCTGATAACGTCCCCGACCTCGATCGAGCGCTCCACCCCGAACCTCTTGAGGTGAGTGAGCAGCAGCCTAGCTGCTTTCACATGCTGCGGGGTGGTTTTATTGTAGCTGGAGAGGGGCTTTGTGAGAGCCACCTTAAAGGCGAGAAGGTTGAGCGGGACTTTCCCCTTCTTGAGCTTGAGGATCGAGTCCCTGAGGATCTCCCTGACGTGCTCGACGCTCTCCTCGAAAGCTGAGACATCGGACGCTGTGGAGAGTGCTTCTATGACGTTCTTGAAGATCTCCTTTACGTAGTCGGGGGTGTTCCGCTTCTTCCCCGTGAGGCCCTTGATGTCCACCTGCCCGCTGGAGAGCATCCCGAGGTAGTTCTTTTTCCTCCGGCTGAAGACGACCCACTTGTACTCCTTGTCCACGCTTAGGTCGATCTGCAGCTCGTTCAGCGTGAACTGGAGCAGCTTCTCCAGCGCGTCCTGGGAGGGGTTCCAGAGGAACAGGCTGTCCGTGTCACCGTACAGTACTGGTATCCCTAGCTCTGCGGCCTTCTCCATGGTCTTGAGGATGGAGAACCTGCCGAGGGCTGTAGTGCCCTCAGCTAGGGGTGGGCAGTACAGGGGGAATGTGTCGGCGCCGAAGACTCCGTAGCTGGCGTTGAGGAAGACCTTTAGGGCTGACTGCACGACCTCCATCCTCTCCCTTTCTTCAGGGTTCTTCGACTCCTTCGCTAAGCGCTTGAACACGTATACTCTCAGGTCTCTGAGCACACCGATAACGCTCGACATGAGACCTTTACGCCTGCGGCACACCCAGTGCCCCGTACCGGGAATCTCGTTGCTTCTGCACTCTTTATGCGGGCACCTGACCGTCTCGTAGCTGAGGTTCCACGTCTTTATCACGCTTGGGTACAGGCTCGCGAAGTCCACTACCACGACGTTGAAGTAGACGCCCGGGATGGGGTTGAGCACGAGCGCGCCCATGTACTTCTTCCCCTTGATTATGGCGCGCGTGGTGCCCTGGCCCTTCCTAGCCAGTATGTCCTCGGGGTTCGGGATGAGCCAGCCCCGCTGCCTGTGCTCGTAGTACAGCATGTTGCGTATCCAAGAGGAGATGTTGTGCCGGGTGAGGTCCTCCAGCGGCAGCTTGGAAATCCTCATCATTATGAGGATGAGGTTCATGACGAGGTCGTTGCTGAAGGCTGTCAGCTGGTAGGTCAACTCGGCGTCCCGCAGGCTGTACTCGGCAAGCTTGGCATAGCTCATCTCAGCTACTGCGCTCTCCCTCTGAACCTTCCCCTTCCCAAGCAGCGCCACCGCTATCTCGTCGAGCGTGCGCCCCTCGCGGTACTTATTGCTGAACGCGTAAACTCTCATAGAGCGGTTCGTGAAGAACTTGTAGAGGTCCAGGTGCAACCCCTTCCTGAGCTCGGCGTACTCCGACTTGGGCGACCACTCTATCGGTATCTGCTCTCTCGGCACTCCCAGCTTCAAAGCCCTGTTGAGCAAGTAGGGCAGGTCGAAGTTGTCGCCGTTGAATGTGATGACAAGAGGGTACTCCTCGATGAGCTTGAATGCTTCCAGGAGCAGCTCCTTCTCATCGTCGAAGAACCTCACCTCTCCATCAACGTTCAGGGCCTCCGCCCCCAGGTCGCCCCTCCTCAGAAGGAGGACGCCCTTCCTCCCGTCGGAGGAGCAGTAGGAGATTGCTATGACCCTGTAGTTCGCCTCCTTAGGGTTGGGAACCTTCTCGGGCGGTGACTCCACCTCTATATCTATAGCCACACGCCTTATCTTAGGGAGGGGGGCGCTGAGGATCTCCGCCCACTCCAGGGCTTCAGCCACCTGAACCTTGTCCTTGTAGAGCTCCTCTACGAGCCTCTGCAGAAAGCCCGCCACGGGGAACCTCACGAGCTTCGGCTCGCCGTTGGAGAGATCATAAGGCATCCCTGGTATGAGGCTGCGGTCGTAGATGTAGCAGTGGTGGTACTTGATCTTAGCCTCCCACGCGTGCCCCTTGAGAAGCTCTCTTATGCTGCTGGCGGCACCGCCTATCGAGAGAGGGTCTTGGGCCTCGACCTTGGTCATGAGGATCATCCTATCCTCTAGCGCGTCGTACTTCTCCACCACGTCCAGCCTGTAGAAGCCCTTGTGCCGTATCACCTCGGGGTGTTTCTCCACGAGCTCCTGAGGGCTCAGGTCTGTGAGAAGGTATGGCTTGTGACCAGTCTTATCTAGCAACTCCACCAGGGTTTCCTTCTCATCATCGTAGAAGATCATCCGCGCCTTACCACTCTTACCATCGTACTTCACTGCCAGCAGGTAGTAGGGCATTGCAGCCTCACCTGGCGAACTTCTCGACCTTCCAGACGTTCCTCCTGTACAGCTTCTTGTACTCTTTGTAGTGGCTCCTGCAGAGGTACACCCTGCCGCCCACACCCTCCTTAAGCTCCACCTTCATGCCGCTCCTCTCCAGCATATCCCTGGAGACCGAGCGTACCGCCTTCTCAGAGCAGTCCTTCACAGAGCAGAGAACACCCTTCGCTACACGCCCCATGACGGCCCTAGGAATAGGGGCGGCGCGGGGAAATAAACAAAGCGTTCTACTTCTTGTACCTCTTGGGCCTTAGGTCCCTGCTCTTGCACCTTCTGCAGCGCTCTGCATCCCAGGGGTTCCTGGCGTTACACCTCCTGCAGATCTTGACCCTGAAATGGTGGTCGAGCGCCAGCTGCAGCTTCTCAGGATCCCTTATCGGCATCTCGCCTCAGCCCCGCCCCTTCCTAAAGCTTCGTAAATATTTTTCTCATCTGGTGGCAGCCTACGCCGTTCTAGCCATTAGGTACGCGTCCTCCCCGTCAAGGTAGTAGTTGGGTAGCACCTTTACCACGTTGTATCCGAGCTTCTTATACAGCCTAATCGCAGGCTCGTTGCTAACGCGAACCTCCAGGTAGTACTCATCGACACCGTAGTACTTCTTCATCCTCTCCATAGCGTTGAGCATCAGCTGCGTGCCTATGCCTCGCCGCCTAGCCTTGCTGACCACAGCTATCGATATAACGTGCCCCCTCTTCCCGACTCTCTCCGGCGCTGTGTAGAGGTTGCCGTACTCCACCCTACACATAATGTAGCCGAGTATCTCGCCGTTCTCCTCTGCTACCAAGAATGCCTTGCCAAACTGCTCAAGGTGCAGCTCAAAGTAGAACGGAGGGTAGTTCTCGGGCAGCTCTGTCCTATTGATCCTCATCACGTCCTCGAGGTCCTCCCTCCTAGCCTCCCGCACTACCACCACGGCGGAAAGCACCTCGAGCTCCTCTGCTGAAGATGATGAGATAAAAACTTTCGTGCTTTTATGTTCTGAGACTACTCCTCTATGAGGACTCCGTACTCCTTAAGCATCTGGTAAACCTTCATCACGGCCTCTCTTACCTCCTCCTCCTTCTTGGCCCCTGTGCAGACGACCTTGCCGCTAGAGAATATCAGCAGCACAACCTTAGGCTCCTTCATCCTGTAGATCAAGCCTGGGAACTGCTCCGGCTCGTACATAGCGTTCTCGAGCAGGAATGCTGCCTTCTCCAGGTCTACGCCAGCTCTGAGGTTCGCGCTCGCCACAATGTTCTGGATCTCTATTATGGGCTCATTCCTTATGTCGATGCCGTGTTGTTTCAGCAGCTTGATTATGCTTCGCACTGCCTTGTGCACCTCCGCTTCTGACTTCGCCCCCGTACACACCATCTTGCCGCTGGAGAATATCAGCGTGGCAGTCTTGGGCCTGACAAGCCTGAGGACGAGCCCGGGGAACTCTCGGATCCCGGATCCGGAGATCCGGGATGTTCCGGGCTGTACTCCGCATGGGGAACCTTCTCGGCAATCTTTTCAAGGTCCAGCCGCTGGTTCAGAGTAACAGACGCAACCACGTTTTGTATCTCATAAACAGGTTCCTTTGCTATGCTCCCACCCCTTTTATAAACCCCTTTTAAAGGGGGATATAAATGCTTATCCAGCAGAACAAGGCCGGGACGCTTCTGGCAAAGTCCTCCACCCCGCGTATTATTTAAAACCGTCATGGGGTACTTTTGGTCTCTGTGAGACGTATGCGTAGAGGCGCGCTCAGGCGCGAGGCATCCACAGCGCTAGTGCTTATTCTGTTCGCGATGTTTCTCCTTTGGTACCTTTACTCGCTTGAAACCACCGGAAGCCCGTTGGCGGTCGTTGCTAGCTGGTCCATGGATCCCACGCTACATGTTGGAGACATAGTTGTTATTAGAAAACTAAGCAATTATAATATAGGAGATATCGTTCTATACCATAATATATGTGGTGCTGATCAAAAAATTATAGTTCATAGAATCATCAATATAGTTGACAATACATACGTACTTAAGGGGGATGCCAACCCGTTTGAAGACAGCTGCAAACCAGGTGAGAAGGAGATTTTTGGCAGAGTCGAGATTGTAGTACCGTATTTGGGCTCCCTCAGGCTAATGTTTGAACGAGCATTCCTAAGCGGAATCCCCTAAAGAATATTTTATAACGATACTTAAAGTTGAGCATCCTTGACAGGAAACGTATATATAGAAGTGATAAAGTAGTCCGGCGGAAGGGCTATGGCTCAGACGGCACAGATCCCTGTGCTGATACTTAAGGAGGGTACGCAGAGAACCACTGGGAGGGATGCTAGAAGGGCCAACATATACGCGGCACGCGTCATAGCGGAAGCCTTAGCAACCTCTCTGGGCCCGCGCGGCATGGACAAGCTTCTCGTAGACTCCTTCGGCAACGCCACGATAACGGGAGATGGCGCCACAATACTCAAGGAGATGGAGGTTCAGCACCCAGCTGCTAAGATGCTCGTGGAGGTAGCTAAGGCGCAGGACGACGAGGTCGGCGACGGTACAACCAGCGTGGTTGTGCTCGCAGGCCTCCTGCTCTCCCATGCTGGCGAGCTGGTGGAGCAGGACATACACCCGAGCATAATAACCGAGGGGTTCGAGAAGGCCCTCGTCGAGGCTCTCAAAATTGTAGATAGCATCTCCGAGAAGGTCGACCCACTCGACAGGACTGTGCTTGAGAATGTTGCCAAGACCGCGCTTTCCAGCAAGGTTGTCGCAGAGTTCCGGGACTACCTCGCTAAGCTCGTTGTAGACGCTGCGCTCCAGGTCGTCGAGAAGAAGGACGGGAAGTATGACATCAGCCTGGATGACGTGAAGGTCGAGAAGAAGAGAGGTAAGAGCCTGGACGAAACCATGCTAGTCCAAGGCATCGTCCTGGACAAGGAGGTTGTGCACCCTGCGATGCCTAAGCGTGTTGAGAATGCCCGGATTGCGCTGCTCGACGCCCCACTAGAGATAGAGAAGCCGGAGTGGACCGCGAAGATCAACGTGACCTCGCCAGAGCAGCTCAAGATGTTCCTGGACCAGGAGACCGAGATCCTGAGGAAGAAGGTCGAGAAGATTAAGGAGGCTGGTGCGAATGTGGTGTTCTGCCAGAAGGGGATTGATGATGTGGCTCAGTACTACTTGGCGAAGGCTGGGATTCTGGCTGTGAGGCGTGTGAAGAAGAGTGATATGGAGAAGCTTGCTCGTGCTACTGGCGCGAGGATCCTGACGAGGGTTGAGGACATCACCCCCGAGGCGCTGGGCACTGCGAAGCTGGTGGAGGAGAGGAAGGTTGCCGACGAGAAGATGGTCTTCGTCGAGGGATGCCCCAACCCCAAGAGCGTCACCATACTCATCAGAGGAGGAGCTGACCACATAGTGGATGAGGCTGAGCGCGCGATTC
>JAJHRT010000085.1 GCA_020833575.1 Thermofilum sp.
CCTCGAGGAGCATCTCGAGCCACGGCCTGGCGGTCTGGTACCCGATGTCTCGGTTGAGCTCCAGCTCCAGGGTTGTTTCACCCTTTCTGGCTCTCAGCGATACAGCCGAGGTGGAGGCCGTCGAGCTCAACCTCACCCCTAGCCTACCCAGCTCCGCCCAGAAGCCCCCTATGTTCCTTAATCCCTGCAGCTCCGAGGGAGGCACCCTCACCTCGACGAGACCCCTTGCAGCGGGCTGCTGGAAGAGCTTGAAGACCCGTGCGCCCCTCTCCCCTCCGAGCCTATCCAGGTAGACCACGAGCACGTGGTCCCCGTGGGGGAAGGCTAAGCCCGCCAGCCCGAGGGGGTTCTGCTCGGCTTCCCTCAGCACCTCAGGTGTAACCTGTATTGCCTGCTCGCTGCCGCAGGCGGGACACCGGACCTTGAGAATTCTTACAGCTATGCTCATGCCGGTCCCCGCTCCCTGCTTACAATTCTTTGAATAAGCACTATAAAGGGTTTATCCACGTCAAACCTATCCTTCGCGGACACCTCGAAGTAGCCGAGCATCCCGTGGCGCCTAGCGTAGTCCTCGGCCACGTCTCGGTAGACCATGCGCAGCTCCTGCAGGTCAGCTTTATTGCCGACAAGCACCGCGGGCACGTTGCCCAGGGTTCTCTCCACAAGCCCCCTCCACTTGTCAAGCTCCAGGAAGGTCTCCTCCCTGGTTATATCGAAGACGTACACCACACCAGCACTACCCCTCAGGAAAGCCGGGGCGAGCAGCCGGAACCTGTGCTCTCCCCCTATGTCCCAGATCGCGACCGTTCTCTCCACCCCTCCAATGTATATCTTCGTAAAGAAGTGCTGCACCCCCACTGTCAGCCTCTCGCGGGGGTTGAACTGCTGCCCTGAGAACACCTTCGCGAGGCTGGTCTTCCCGACGCCTCCTGCTCCGCAGAGAGATATCTTCAGCACCCTGGCTTGGCTCAAGCAGGCTCCGTCGAGCCTCCAGCTAAGCACAACGGCGAGCTTCCAGCTAAGCACAAATAAGTATAACGTTCCCGAGCGATCTCGCGGAAAATACCTTTAGGCTGCTTCCAGCCACTCGAGTATCCTCGCGATGCCTCTTTCTATACTGCTCTCGTCAACCGCGAAGGAAAAGCGCAGGTGCCCCACGCCTCCGTCCCTGGGGAATGCAGTGCCAGGAAGAACCACCACCCCCTTCTCGTGAAGGAGCCTGTCAGCCAGCTCCCTCTCGCTTCTGAGACCCTTCTCCCTAATAACCTCGGAGAAGTCAGGGAACATGTAGAAGGCGCCCTCGGGCCTCCTCACCTTGACTCCCGGGA
Source organism: Thermofilum sp. (assembly GCA_020833575.1). Lineage (GTDB taxonomy): Archaea > Thermoproteota > Thermoprotei > Thermofilales > Thermofilaceae > Thermofilum. The sequence continues at coordinate 1,329 of JAJHRT010000085.1, forward strand.
TCCCGGAGAGCTTCTCGTACATAAGGTCCCTCCTCCTCCTGTAGCCCTCTAGGATGCTCTTGAACCAGCCCAGCCCGTGCCTCAGAGCCCTGGCAGCTGCTATCTGGGCGAAGGTCGGCGGGCAGGAGTACATGTTGTTCGCGACTACGGATAGCCTCTCTAGGAGAGCGGAGTTCGTGACCACGTAGCCGAGCCTCCACCCGGTCATGCCGAACGTCTTCGAGAAGCCGTTCACGTAGTAGACACAGTTCCTCCACTCGCTGACCTGCAGGGTCGAGAAGTGAGAGCCCTCGTACACGAAGTGGTCGTAAATCTCATCGCTCAGCACCACAATGCCTCTGCGGCATGCAAGCTCCACAATGGCCTCCACGTCCCTCCTGTCTATGGTCGTCCCGACGGGGTTCTCGGGGTAGTTGAGCACGATCATCCTAGTCCTCTCGCTGACTAGCTTCTCCACGTCCTCGTACCTGACCTTGTAGCCGTTGCCGCCGTGCAGCCTGAGGTAGACGGGCCTGGCCCCCACGAACCTGGCCACAGACTCGTAAAGCGGGTAGCCCGGGTCCGGTACTATGACCTCGTCGCCGGGCTCCAAAAGTGACAGCATGCCCATGAAGACAGCAGCCTTGGCTCCCACAGTGATAGCAACCTCGCTCGGCTTCACGTCCACTCCCCTCTCGCTCGAGAGGAACTCGGCGATAGCCTCCCTGAGCTCGGGCATGCCGAGACTTGGGCCGTAGCCGTTGTAGCCCTCCTTCATCGCGCGGTAAGCCTCCTCTATAACGAAGTCCGGCGGCTGGAAGTCAGGCTGTCCTATGCCGAAGGAGATCACGTCCACGCCCTTCCTCTTGAGCTCCAGCCCCCGGGCAAGGTAGACAAAGGCTTCCTCCGCGCCCAGCCTCAAGACGCTCTCGTTGAGCTTGAAAGCTCCTGCTGCTTTCATCAGTTTCCAGGGGGTGCTTCTGGGCTAAATGCTAAACGATGCTTGCTATTCACTCTGGTCGAGGCGCGACCTTCATGCGGCTTCTCCTGGCCTGGCTGCCAAGGTAAAAAAATTAATAAGCTCTTGAAAAAGTTTAATTGGGTGAGACTTTGGAGGATCTGCTCAAGCAGCTGAATGTGGTGCTTGACGCCATAGAGACGGGTATAAGGGAGAAGAAGTTCCCGGAGACTATCAGGCTTTACGTGCAGCAGCTGGACAGGCGTATTAGGGAATTTCTCACCGCTGTCGAGGTGAGCGTGCAGGAGAACACCATCCAGACGCCCATAAGCCCGAGCTCGCGGAGCGCCCTCTACAATCTGAGGAAGGCTTACTACGCGACTCTCTCCAGGCTTGTTAAGGAGGCGAAGGTGGATAAGAATAGAAGCCTGGAGGAGTGGAAGAAAGCTGTGTCGAAGATCATCGAGGAGTACGATAGGAGAGGCTTGTCCGAGACCCCCTCCAAGATAATCCTGAGCTACGAGATCAGGGAGGAGGGGGGAACCAAGTACATAGCCTTCAAGGATGCTAGGATCTTCTACTTCGAGCTTGAGGGCATCCTCAGGGTTGAGGTATCGCCCACTAGCTCGCAGGCGCAGCCTGGCCAGGCTACTTCACTCTAACCCTGTAAACCTGCCCGAGGACCTCTACAAGGAAGCTAGGCGGGGCAGCGCAGACACCCTTAACTGCGATCCGCTTGCCAGCGAGCTTGCTCATGAACTCATCTAACGTTATCTCCTTCATCTGCCTCTCACCAGAGCTACCGTGTTCACCCCGGCCAATGTCTGTAGCAGAAAGCTGAAGCGCAAGCGCGTGAGCGTAGGAAAACTGTAATATAACCTCGTTTTACCGCGTGAAGAAGGCTGCAGATGTGCGGGATAGTGGGCATAGCCAGCGCTCAGGGACCAGTATCCCCGGTCCTCCTCGAGTGCTTGAAGCGGCTGGAGTACCGCGGCTACGACAGCGCGGGCATGGCCACGGTCTCGGAGGGCAGGGTTTTCGTGCGTAAGGGTGCTGGCAAGATAGAGGATGTGGACAGGAGGCTGAGCTTCTCCTCCCTGCCCGGGAGCGTCGGCATAGCTCATACGCGGTGGGCTACGCACGGCCCGCCCACGGACGAGAACGCGCACCCGCACGTAGACTGCAGCGGCAGGGTCGCGGTCGTCCACAACGGGATCATAGAGAACTACGCGGAGATCAAGCTGTGGCTTGCCTCCCGGGGGCACGTGTTCAGGAGCGACACGGACACCGAGGTAATAGCCCACCTTATAGAGGAAGGGCTCAGAGCGGGGCTTGACCCCTACGCAGCCTTCAAGCAGGCAGTCAGCAAGCTAAGGGGGAGTTACGCGCTGGCCGTGCTGATCTCGGACACCCCAGACCGGATATACTTCGCCAGGATGCTCTCCCCGCTGCTCGTAGGGCTGGGCGAGGGGGTGAACTTCGTCGCCTCGGACATCCCAGCGATCATAGACTACACCAGGAGGGTGGTCGTGCTGAGCGACGGGGAGCTGGGCTACGTGACTCCCTCCGAAGTGCTTGTGGAGCGCGCGGGCTCCGGCCCTGTGGATGTTCGCAGCAGGGTAATGGTTGTGGACTGGGAGCCCGAGCGGGCCAGGAGGGGGGGCTTCCCCCACTACATGCTCAAGGAGATATACGAGCAGCCCCGCGCCATAGCCGAGACGATCAGCGGGTTTGGCGAGGACTATGTGAGGGGCTCGGAGGTCCTGGCGGGAGACGGCGTAGTGTACGTTGCAGCCGCGGGTACCAGTTACCACGCGGCCCTCTACTTCGCGCTCCTGGCGATGAGGCTAGCCCGGGTGAAGGTGATACCGTTCATCTCGAGCGAGTACGAGGCGTACGCATACGCCGCGACTCCCAGCGACGTCCTTCTCGCGATCTCGCAGAGCGGGGAGACTATTGACACCCTCATGGCGGTGAGGAAGTTCAAGGAGAGGGGCTGCAGAGTTGTATCTCTCACGAACGTCGTTGGCAGTGTTATCTCCAGGGAGAGTGACGTAGCCGTGTATATGAAGGCGGGGCCCGAGATAGGCGTAGCCGCCACGAAGACGTTCACCGTCCAGCTCACAGCCCTGACCTGGATCGCGTACAAGGTGGCGGAGGTCAGAGGGGAAG
>JAJHRT010000086.1 GCA_020833575.1 Thermofilum sp.
GCTGCTATCATGAGCGCCCCGGGGAGAACCCAGAGGGCGAGCGTGGCCGCGAAGACCGCCAGGACGAGCTTCTCCTCAAGGGACATGGGCCTCCCCTCCGCCTCGGCGGCTGGGATCCTGACCTCCCTCTCCTCGAACCTCACCAGCCTGAACACGACGAGCCAGGAGATGATGAGCCCCACCACCGCCTGGGGGGTCCCCACGATGAGCCAGTCGATGAAGGTCAGCTTGAAGCCCGGCACGCTGGACTCGAGCACCTGCTTCGCGATGAGGTTCGGCGGGGTGCTGATGAGGAGGAGCATGGCCCCCGCCGTGGCCGCCTCCCCGAGGGCGAGCATCACCGCCTCAGTGTACCTGTCGGAGGCCTTCGCCATCGAGAGGAGCGAGAGCGCTATGGGGAACACCACGCTGGCGGAGGCTGTTATCGACCCTGTGACTGTGAGCAGGAACGCTGGGAGGCACGCCGCGAAGAGCGCCGTGAGAGCGGGGTTCCCGCCCCTGTACAGCCTCGCGATAGCCAGGGCAGCCCGCCTGTCAACCCCCCACTTCCTGAAGGCGGCTGCGAGCGTGAACCCCCCGATGAAGATCCAGATGATGGGGTTCGTGAAGCTGGTGAGCGCGGTGGACCACGACACGTAGCCGAGGAAGCTGAAGAGCACGGCCGCGAGGATGCCCGTGAGGCCCAGGGGCACCGCCTCCGTCACCCACCAGGAAGCCACCCAGAGCAGGCCCCCCAGTGCGATCTGAGGAGCCTTGGGCGAGGGCGCCTTGGCGAGCGAGGCAGCCTCCTCCACCATCGGCAGGGGTGGGGCTAGCGCGAGGAGCAGGAAGAGGAGCGGGCCCAGGAGCAGCTTGGCCAAATCCTTCCCAGCGCGGCCGCTCACAGGTCTCCGTGATCGCACCGATAATAAATGTTTTTTATTCCTCCCCAGCGGGCGCCCGCGGAGGAAAAGGCTATAGCCCGCGCTGCGCAGAGCTTTCCCATGGCTCGGGGCGCGCGCTCCGCCACGCTCACGGTTCTCTACGACAACGAGGAGCACGACCGGAGGCTGATCCCGGCTCACGGCTTCGCCTGCCTTGTGGAGGTGGGCGGCGCGAGGCTTCTCTTCGACACGGGTGGCGACCCGGCAGTGCTCTTCTACAACATGGGCGTGCTGGGGGTGCACCCGCGCAGCATCTCAGCCGTGGTTATCTCGCACAACCACTGGGACCACGTGGGCGGCCTTTCAGCGCTGCTATCGCGGAACCCCAGCGCAGCGGTGGCAGCGCCGGGCAGCTCCCGGAGCCCAGCGGAGGGCGTGCACGTCGTGGGCCCGCTCGAGGTGGAGTACAAGGGCACGCCGATCAGGGAGCAGGCGCTCGCCGTGGAGACAGCGGAGGGCGTGGTGCTCGTGGTGGGCTGCTCCCACCCAGGGGTTGAGAGGCTCGTGGAGGAAGCCCTGAGGCTGCTGCCGGGCAGGAGCGTTGCCGCTGTCATCGGCGGCCTTCACCTGGTGGAGAGCGACGAGAAGAAGGCGCTCGCGACTGCGAGAAGGCTCAGGGAGCTCGGCGTGGAGAAGCTGGTGGCGTGCCACTGCACAGGCAAGCGGGCGCTCGAAGCGCTGAGCAGGGTTCACGGCGGAGTACTCCCCTGCGGGGTGGGAGCCAGCTACACCTTCGGGTGAAACGGGGGCAGGCACCCCGGGGTCTGGGGAGAAGGCGCCGCGGGGTGCGTCAGGAAAGACCAATCACATCACACGTCAGCCTGACGTGCACTCATCCTCCAGGGGGCTTGTCGCCCCGCGGGTGATATACGTCTTGCTGCCGCGCCAGCAACATGTAGAGCCTGGGCGAGCTCTCCTCGCGCGTTTGCCACGCAACGTTTTTCTTTAAACCCTGCTGGCGGGCTACGTGAATACTCGCTACCTCCTAGCCGCCCTGCTGGCTGTGGCTCTCGCCTCGCTCCTCGCAGCGCTCCTCCTCTTGCTGAGGATCTCGGAGTTGTCGAGGGAGCTAGCGGAGCTCGAGAGATCCCTGCGGGAGGCGGAGGCCTTGAGGGAGCAGCTCCTTGAGGAGCTGAGGAGGCTGGAGGAGCAGGCTGCGGGTGGGGGCCGGGCGGCTGCCTCAGGGGGTGTTAGGGCTATCGTGTACATCCTCCCGTCCCGGGCGTGCGCGCCTGTGTGGAGGGAGAGGTACGGGGACAGGATATACTTCTACGCCTACGCGAACGTGAGCGAGTACAGGGGGGCTGTGGAGGAGGACTTCGAGGCAATATCGCTTGTCTACAACACAGTGGTGGTCGTGGTGCCGGCGGAGGACACACCCCTCTACTTCAGCAACCTGAGGGTGGTCGACGAGCTCGCGTCGAGGCACGGGCTCAGGGTGGTGTGGGCTCTCTTCCCCAAGTGGAAGTACGGGCCCGAGGAGGACTACCTCAAGCCCGGCACGCGGATGAACCAGCTGGTCCTCCGGGTGATGGGCTTCCTCTCAGGGCTCAACTCCACCTGGAGGATCGCCGTGTGGTACGGCTGGGAGCACAGGGCTAATGCCAGCGACCTTCTGAGCTTCTACTCGGCGCTGCCCGACCCCCTAAAGCCCCTCTACGCCGCCTGGATCGACCAGCCCTACGCGGAGGTCGTGAGAGACCTCGCCGGGCGCAACCCGCCCTTCCTGGTAGTCACCGAGCTCTACTCCGAGGAGGCGCTGATCAGGTACTCAGGGCTCCTCCAGAGGCAGCTCGTGGTCACCGGCTACCAGGGGGCGAGCAGCCCTGAGGAGTGGCTGCGCGGGGTAACCAGGAAGCTCAGGCTGGCTAGAGGCGGGGAAGGCATCGGGATCTGGGCATTCTACGACATCGGCGACGGGCACGGCGAGAGCTACGCGGCGTACAGGCCGGAGTGGGGCGCCATACCCGACCCCTTCAACCAGAGAGTCATCAAGCTGGTGGGCAAGCCCGGCTAGCCGCCCGCGCGGGCAGCCTCCCGGGAAGAACTCTCGCCAGCGCCTAAGGAGCCGAATAGCCACTCCTCAAGTCCCCTCGTCTTTGGCTCTACGAGAACCACCTTGATGACCAGTGCCCCAATCCTCAGCTTGACCGCGTAGTCGAGGAGCTCCCTCCTGCCGGAGGCCATGCACCTTTTCCATCAGCCTGGCTATCTCTATCAGCTCTTCAACGTCGTCCATAGTGAAGGAGTCAGGGTCCTTGCTCAGCATCTCCCTAGACCCGCTCTCGACCTTCCTGGGATTAGTCCCCTGAGGGCGGATACCAGTGATACGGCTTCAGCTAGCTCAATACGCCTTTAGCTTCCAAAACTTTCAAAAAACCCATAGATACCCATCTCAAGCCCATCGAGCCTAGCTTCTATCACTCTAAGCTTAGCGTTAATCTTTTCAAACTGCTTTGCAAGCCAGTAGCCTAGGCTCGCCGAAGAAGACGCTACTGAGAGCAGAATCACGAGAGTGCTGAGCACCTCGTCCATGCTTGAGACACCCGATTTAACCACCTTCTCAGGAGCTTAAAGCCTTCACTGCTACGCTAGCGCACCAGCACGCGCGCACGGGGATAGACCAGGAGTGGTGTTTGGCTGTGGGCTTGTGAAGCACGGTGAGCAGCTGCTCTGGGTGGGGGCGTGTCCGACTACGCCATAGGCATTTGGAGCGCTGAGCTCGACAAGGTTTTCGAGAAGATGAGGTATGTGAGAGGCTAGCTCGCAACCGCCTGGAGCGGAACGCTTTTTACCAGGCCTTTCCAGGTTATACCTGGTGGTACCTGGTGGCCCGGGCTGTCGTGAGCATAGGCAGGAAGTACGCGGTTTACCTCCCCAGGAGCGTCGTGGAGGAGCTGAAGCTCAAGGAGGGGGAGAAGCTGGTCCTGACGGTTGAGGGTGAGAGCATAGTGCTGCGCAGGCTCCCGGACTTCTTCGAGGAGGCTAGGCGGAGTCCTAAGAGGCTGCGCCTGGCGCCCGAGGAGTTCGAGAGGGCCAGCGCGGAGGCTCAGGAGGAGCTGCTGGGCGCCCGCGATGCTTAGGGTGCTGCTCGACACGTCCTTCCTCCTCCCGGCCTTCGGCGTGGACGCGGGGGAGGAGGTTCTCAGCTGCCTGGAGCTCATAGCCGCGCGGAGGGAGAGCATCCGGGCTTACTACTCCCCGTACAGCCTCCTGGAGGTGGTCATGGTGCTCCTGAGAGAGGCTAGGCGGGGGAGGCTGGGGCTGGAGGAGGCCGCGGGGATGGCGAGGGAGGGGGCAGCCAGGGTTGTCTACGGGCTCGAGGCCGCCGACACCCCTCCTGAAGCCTACTCGCTCGCGGTGAAGCTGTACAGCCTGGGGCACAGGGACATCTTCGACAACCTTCTCTACGCGACCGCGGCCACCAGCGGGCTGCTCCTCCTAACCCTCGACGGCGAGCTCCTGAGCTTCCTGGAGAAGGCAGGCCTGCCGCAGGCAGCCATCA
>JAJHRT010000087.1 GCA_020833575.1 Thermofilum sp.
ATCTCGCAGAGGCTTATCGCGAGGAAGTGCACCGAGGCCGCCAGGGAAATCTCCAGGCGGGCGCGGCTCCTCAGCTTCCACGTCGTGGTCAAGCCGCGCGAGAGAGGCGGGGAGAGGAGGAGGTACGAGGTGACAGCGACGGTGAAGCTCGACGTGGACGTCTTCACAGCCAGCGCTGAGGGCTGGGACCTCGTCACCACAGTGTACGACGCGGTGGACGCGGTGTACAGGAGCTTCTCCAAGGCCAAGGACAGGAGCAGGGATAGGAGGATCGACCTTGCCAGGCTGAGGAAGAGGCTAGGCCTCTAGGTTTTTACCCCCCTCCGGTTTTTCCCGGGCAGTGATGAGGTCTCGGGGTTCACACAGATCCTATGACGAGACAACCCCGTCTTCTGAGCGCGCGTTCCAGACCCATGCTCGTATGCCTTTCGGCAGCACGTTTTTAGGCTCTCAAGGCAGGGTGTACTCGTGGTGATGGTATTCAGGGACAGGGTGGAGGCTGGCAGGCTTCTCGGCGAGAAGCTGAGGGCGGAGGGGTTCCAGGGCCCAGGGGTGAGAATCCTGGGGATTCCGAGGGGCGGCGTGGTCACGGCTAGTGCCGCTGCGGAGGTCACCGGGGGCCAGCTGGACGTCATCGTCTCGAGGAAGCTCCGGGCCCCCTTCAACCCCGAGCTCGGTATAGGTGCTGTGAGCGAGCACGATGCTCTCTACGTGAACTGGGAGATCGTCCGTGAGCTGGGGGTGAGCCAGGAGTACCTGGAGAGGGAGATCGAGCACCAGAAGGGGGTTGTGAAGGCCTACGTGGAGAAGTTCCGGATGGGCGAGCCGCTGAGCCTCAGGGGCCTGGTGGCGGTGGTCGTGGACGACGGTGTCGCCACGGGCGCCACGGTGATCGCAGCTGCCATGGCGTGCAGGAGGGCTGGCGCGGAGCAGGTGGTCGTAGCAACCCCCGTGATCGCTGAGGACGTGGCGCCGCTCGTCTCGCGCTACTGCGACAAGCTGGTCTATGTCCTGAAGCCCGCGGTGCTCTACGCGGTGGGCATGTACTACGAGGACTTCAGCGAGGTCACGGACGAGGACGTGACGAGGCTGCTCAGCAGGCTCAGGAGGGCCGGGTGACGCAGCGCGGCCGCCGCGCCCGCAGGCTAGGAGGCGCGGACTATCTGGAAGCCAGAGGCCTTCCTCAGCCTGTTCATCACCGCCAGCCCGAGGCCCCTCTCCTCAAACCCCTCGGCGATCACCAGCTCGCAGCCGAGCGAGTCGACCTCCCTGAGCGCCTTGAAGAGGTTCCTGGCGACGGTGAAGATCTCCCTACGGGAGCCGAGCTTCAGCAGCGTAGCCGGGAGGCCCTCGTAGAGGCCCTCAGTCTCCTCGGTGCAGAGGATGCACACCCTGCGTCCTCGAGCCTCCTCGACCAGCCTCCTGACGGTGGACGCCAGCGGCCCCAGGTCGCTGTAGTCAAGCGCCTCCACCACGACGAGCTGGGCGCTGGGGGCGTAGTGCCTGTACCTGGTCCCGGGCGCTAGCGCGCGGTCCGCCTCGCCGAGCCCCCTGGCGAAGTCGGGCACCAGGACCCGCCTGCCCAGCACCTCCTCCACCGCCTCGACGGGCAGCGCGCCGGGCCTGAGGAGGACTGGAGGGTCGGACGTGAGGTCTACTATCGTGGACTCCAGCCCGTGCAGAGTCTCCCCGGCGTCGAGCACAGCCTCTATGAGTCCCCCGAGGTCCTCGAGGACGTGCTGCGCCGTCGTGGGCGAGGGCCTACCGGAGAGGTTGGCACTGGGGGCCGCTATGGGCTCGCCCACCTCCCTGATCAGCGCGAGCGCCACCGGGTGCGCGGGCATCCTGACAGCAACCTTGCCGAGGCCCCCTGTGACCTCCCTGATCACCCTCTCCGACTTCGGGAGGACGAGGGTTAGGGGACCCGGCCAGAACCTATCAACGAGCTTGAGCGCGTGCGGCGGCACCTCCCTGGCCACCTCGAAGAGCTGCTCAACACTCGAGACGTGAAGGATGAGGGGGTTGTCCGGAGGCCTCCTCTTCACCTCGAAGATCCTCATCACAGCGCGCGGGTTGCTCGCGACCGCGCCGAGCCCGTAGACGGTCTCCGTGGGAAACGCCACGAGCCCTCCCCCACGCAGAATGCGGGCTGCCGCCTTCACGGCCTCCGGGTCCGGCCGCTCCGGATCCACCTTGAAGACCAGGGTCTCCGCCCTGCGCGCGCCCAAGAGAGCTGCCCCCGCTCCTCCTAGGCAAAAGCGGCTATTAGTTTTCCCGCGCTGGCGCTCCGGACAAGCTTATGGCGCGCGCACAATGGCTAAGCAGTGTGTTCTCGACTTCGCTGAGGCGGCTTAACGCTGGGGGGACCGGTGGGGAGCATACGTGCCAGGCGGCGATGCACTCAAGGCTTCGTGAGCTTGTGCTCACTGGTGCAACCTCCCTTTCCTGAGGGTTCCGCTGGGCTCGCGCGGCTAGGCCTCGCTGGGCCCCACCGTGTACACGCGCTGGATGGAGCCGTTCTCCAAGACGATCACCGTTGAGCCGGGCGGCTCCTCGACTTCGACGTGAGTCACCAGGAACACCTGGTCGAAGAAGCGGGTGAGCTCACTGGCCAGAAGCTCGACGATCCTCTCCCTCCTCTCCTGGTCGGAGGAGCCGAGGGGCTCGTCGAGGAACAGGAACCGCGGGTAAGAACCCTTGGCTGCCGGGAGGAGGGAGAGTGTGAAGGCGATCCTCATCGCCAGCAGGAACTGGTCGTTGGTGCCGCCGCTGTATATGTCGCGGCGCATCCACCTCCCCGCCTCTGCGTCGAAGACCTCCACGTCGTAGGTCTGGGGGTCTATCCTCACGGCCTTGTACCTGCCGTCCGTGATGTAGGAGACAAGCCAGCTCATGTTCCTCTCAACGCTGGGCGCGAAGGCCTCCCTCCTCTTCCTGGAGACCTCCCTCAGCGCGCTGATCGCACTCTCCCTCGCCTCAACCTCCAGCTTCAGCTTCCTCACGCTCTCCCTCAGCTCCTCGAGCCTGGCCTTCAGGCTGGGTAGCTCCTGCAGCTCCCTCTCCACCTCCTCCACCTGCCTCCTGAGCGTCTCCAACCTGCCCCTGACCTCTCCCAGCTCGCCCCGCAGGGCCCTGAGGCGGTCCTCGTGCCTGGCTCTCAGCTCGGAGACCTTCTGCGCGTCCTCCACTGGCCACTCTAGGCCCTCGATCTCGAGGGGTGGCTCTGGGACTTTGACCTCGAGGAGCTCCCTCTCAAGGCTACCTTCCCTCACGCCCAGCTCCTGGAGCTCCCTTGAGAGCTTCTCGAGCTCGCCGCGCAGCCTTTCCACCTCGCTCTCGCGCTCCCTGAGGGTTGCTGAGAGGCTTGACAGCTCCCTCTGCAGCTCATCGCGTGCGCGCTGAGCCTCCCCCCTCCTGGCCTCAGCCTCCGCCACCAGCTTCGACAGCCTTTCGACGACGAGCTCGAAATCACCGCCCAAGCCGGCCTCCGCGGCGGCCTCGCCAAGCTGGGACTTCACCGCCTCCAGCCTCTCGGCTAGAGCTCGCTCCCTCTTGGAGAGCCCCTCCAGCTCCTCCCTGTCTCTCTCGAGAGCCCTGAGCTCCGCGTCCAGCCGGGAGATTCTCTCCCTCAGGCTCGAGGCCTTCTCCATGAGCGCGTGCACAAGCCGGCTTCTCGCCTGCACGCCCAGGAGCAGCGGGAGAAGCGCCACGGCCAGACCCGCCAGGGCGAGGGGGCTGACCACCGCGGCTGTTACCAGGGAGAGCGCGGCCGTGAGGGCGGCGGCTGCGAGGCTCCACGCGGGCACGCGGGCTGAGCTGATCGCCCTCTCCACTTCGGAGAGCTGCTCCGCCGCGCTGCCCCTCTCAGCCCTCAGCTTCTCCTCGCTCGAGAGCCTCTCCCTCAGGCTGGCCGCCTTGCGCCTCAGCTCCTCGAGCTCCCGGGAAGCCTCGCGGTAGCTGTTGTAGAGCTCCTCCACTCTCGCCCGTGCGCTGAGAACGCGCCTCAGCTCCTCCTCAGCCATCCTCAGGGCGTCCTCGGCGGCGTCCAGCCTCGGCTTGAGCTCCTCGAGCCTGCTCCTCAGCTGCGAGAGCTCTCGCGTTGCCGCGTCGAGACCGCTCTTGACCTCCTCCACCCTGCTCTGCACTCTGGACTTCTCCCTGCGCACACCCTCGAGCTGGAGCGCTATGCTGCTCCTCCGCGCCAGGGCTGCCTCGAGCTCCCTTAGGTAGCCGCACACGGCCTCCTCCTCGCCCACCTCCCTCTCGAGGCTCGGCAGCCTCTCCTCCAGCTGCCTTAGCTCGGACCTCCACTCGCCAAGCTTC
>JAJHRT010000088.1 GCA_020833575.1 Thermofilum sp.
GCTACAGCTTCCCGTACGCCGTGCTCATGCACGACGACAGGGGTTGGTTCATGTCCCCCTTCCTCCTCGCCGACCCCAGGGCGCGGCTTGTGGTTTACGTCAGGATACCCTTCCTCAAGGAGGTGACTCTCGAGAGCCCGAAGAGCACCGGGACTGTGGACGGGTACAGGGTGTACAACTTGACGGGTGCGCCTGAGTCGCTTATGGAGGGTAGGGTTATAGTGGAGTTCACCTCGAAGCTCTCAGTAGCCTCCCGCGAGCTGCGAGACCCGGAGACAGGGATTGCTGTAGAGTACCCGCAGCCCTACTCGGGCATCGCGGCAAGGACCCTTGAGGTTGCCAAGAGGAGCTACGTGGTCTTGAAGAGGATTTCCGGCATAAGCCCTCCTGAGGTCAAGTTCAGGTTCTACCTCCCGGAGCAGAGCATGGGAGGTCTCTGGGCGCTGGGTTTCGTCAGGGGGGAGGACGTGAACGTGGGGGGTAGGGGGCCTATAATGCTCAACCTGGCTCTCATAAGGTACGCGCCTGGGTACCACGAGACCACGGTCATCCACGAAATGGTCCACGTGTTCCTCGGCGCGGCAGGTGTGGTGGCTAACGAGAATACCAGGTGGTTCCACGAGGGCATGGCGCAGTACATCTCGGTTCTCGTAGCTCAAGAGGTGGGGATTAACGTGTCAGACTACGAGAACAGCCTGGGAAACGCATCGCGGGCAGCTCTGCGAGTGACCTCAGGGAATCTGGGGAGGTACCTCGAGAAATGGCCCTCCTCGGAGGAGGGCGAGGGACTGGCTTACGCGCTGAGCTACTACGTGCTCTCGAATATCTCCTCGAGGTACGGCGGTGAAGCGTACATAGCCAGGCTCTTCTCGGCTTTAAAGAGGGTTGGGAAGGTTGATAGCACAAGGTCTATAGTCCTGGCGATGAGCGAGGCCGCGGGCGAGAACCTGGCTCCGCTGTTCAGGCACTGGGGCTTTCTGGGGGTCGCGGACTGGAGTAGGTTGCCGGATCCCCCAAAGGAGGGCGGGGGGAGCATGTTCCCCGGTTCCGCCGACGATGGGTTGGCAGCCGTTCTCACGCTGCTGGGGCTAATGATAGGACTCTTGGTGTACCTATGGATCAGAGGGTGCGGAGGGAGCTGGAAGTCTACAGAGAAAAATGGAGATTTGGAAACGTTACTCAACTTTCTCCACGTGAATGATCGAGACAGGGCAGGCTTCCGCGGCGCTCTTGACGCAGTCCTCAAGCTCTCCTGGCACCACGCCCTCGCCGGGGCTGCCACCCGTTCTGTACTTCGCAACGATCTGGCTCTTTCCATCCTCCTCGTTCATCTCGAAAACCTCGGGGCAGAGGCTGACACACGCCATGTCGCTGATGCACTGGTCCCTATCGATGGTTACCTTGAACTTGGGCATTTTTCTCGGAGAGCTCCTCGTCGGGGATTATTATAAAATTTTCCTTTCCCTTAAATGGGGGCTCCGGGAGGGCTTGCCGGCGCGCGCAAAGCTTATAATAGGCCGGGGAGTAGGGTCACGGGAGGTGCCTGTGCACTACCAAATTCGCTAACCCAGGTCAGGTCACCTCTTCTAATTCTCCGCCCAGCTGAGGAGCTCGGGTTTAGCGGGGGTGAGGTGGGATGGGTGTTGTGAGAAGTATACCTCAGGCCTTCAAGCCGAAGGACTACGAGGTTGAGGTGCTGTCCTACTGGGAGGAGAACCGTGTCTACGAGCGTCTCAGGGAGAGCAGGAGAGGTGGAAGGAAGTTCTATTTCCTCGACGGCCCACCCTACGCTTCGAGCGGTGTGCCGCACGTGGGGACTCTCTGGAACAAGGTTCTCAAGGACGCTGTCATAAGGTACAAGAGGCTGAGGGGGTTCTCCGTCCACGACCAGCCGGGGTATGACTGCCACGGGCTGCCCATAGAGGTTCAGGTCGAGAAGAGGCTCGGCTTCAAGACTAAGAAGGACATAGAGAGCTTCGGGGTTGACAAGTTCGTGGAGCAGTGCAGGGCCTTTGTTCTCGAGAACGTTGAGTCGATGAGCAGGTACTTCAGGGACTTCGGGGTCTCGATGGACTGGTCCAACCCCTACCTGACGCTCAGCAGGGACTACATCGAGAGCGCGTGGTGGTTCATCAAGCAGGCCGAGGAGAGGGGGCTGCTGGACTATGGCATGAAGGTTGTGCACTGGTGCCCACGCTGCGAGACCACGCTGGCTGATTACGAAGTGTCCGAGTACGTGGAGCTAGAGGATCCCTCGATATACGTCAAGTTCCCGCTGCTCGAGGAGGGAGGGACCTACCTCCTGATCTGGACCACGACTCCCTGGACCATACCAGCTAACACTTTCGTCATGGCGAACCCAGACCTCGACTACGTCCTGGTGGAGGTAAACGGGGAGCGGCTGATACTGGCGGAGGCGAGGCTGGAGGAGGTGATGCGCGAAGCAGGAGTCAAGGAGTACAGGGTTTTGAGGAGGTTCAAGGGCTCGGAGCTGGACGGGCTTAAGTACGTGCATCCCCTACGCGAGGAGGTAACCGCGCAAGCGGGGGACAAGGGAGTTCACCGGGTCGTGCTCTCCAGGGAGTACGTCTCCGCGGAGGAGGGCACGGGCCTCGTGCACAGCGCGCCCGGGCACGGTGAGGAGGACTACGAGGTGGGTCTCCGGTACGGAATGCCAGTCCTGGTGCTGGTGGACGAGCACGGGCTGATGACCGAGGAGGCCGGTGTTTACGCGGGGAAGAGCGCGAGGGAGGCGAGCCAGCTGGTGGTAGAGGATCTGAGGCGCAAGGGCTTGCTCTTCCACTCTGGTACGATCAGGCACAGGTACCCCGTGTGCTGGCGGTGCAAGACCCCCCTGCTACTGAGAGCCACCAGGCAGTGGTTCATCAAGGTCACGAGGCTGAAGGAGGAAATGCTCAGCGAGGCGGCGAGGGTCGAGTGGATACCGCCCTGGGCCGGGTACTCCAGGTTCAAGAACTGGCTGGAAGGCCTTCGCGACTGGATTGTGTCGCGGCAGAGGTACTGGGGCATCCCGGCCCCTATATGGGTCTGCAGCAAGTGCGGCCGTAGGCTGGTCGTAGGCTCCCTGAGGGAGCTCGAAGAGCTTGCCGGCGAGAAGCTGGAGCTCCCCGACCTCCACAGGCCCTGGGTCGACAGGGTGGTCATCAAGTGCCCAAGCTGTGGTGGTGAGATGCGGAGAGTCCCCGACGTGCTGGACGTTTGGCTTGACTCCGGTATAGCCTTCTTCGCCTCGCTGGGCTACCCTAGGGACACGAGGAGGTTCGAGGAGCTCTACCCGGTTGACTTCATAACCGAGGGGCACGACCAGATCGCGGGCTGGTTCTACTCACTGCTCCGCTCCGGCGTGATCGCCTTCGGCAGCGCGCCTTACAGGGCTGTGCTGATGCACGGCTTCGCGCTGGACGAGCAGGGGAGGGAGATGCACAAGTCCCTTGGGAACTACGTGGAGCCAGACCAGATCCTGAGGTACGAGCATGGCAGCCGTGACGTCTTCCGGTGGTTCGTTCTGAGGAACACGATATGGGAGGACCTTAGGTTCTCGTGGAGGGGGCTCTCCGAGGTGTACTCAGATCTCCACGTGCTGTGGAACGTCTACTACTTCGCCACGCTCTACATGAGCATAGACCGCTTTGACCCCAGCGCCTGGCCGCTCAGCAAGCTCCTGGATAAGCTGAGGCCCGAGGACAGGTGGCTGCTCTCCAGGTTCACCAGGTTCGTGAGAGAGTATACTGAGAGCTTCGAGAGGTACCACATCCACCGCGCGGCAAGGCTCCTCAGGGACTTCGTGGTGGAGGACCTGAGCCACTGGTACATCAGGCTTGTCAGGCCGCGGGTGTGGGTTGAGGAAGAGGAGGAGAGCAAGCTGGCTGCCTACGCCGCGCTCTACTACGTGCTCTTCAACCTGCTGCCGCTGATGACCCCCCTGCTGCCATTCACAGCAGAGAAGCTCTACCTCAGCGCCTTCAGGGACGAGGGTATGCCGCTCTCCGTCAACGAGCTCGCGTGGCCTGAGCCGGACCCGGCGCTCGAGGACCCGCAGCTCGAGAAAGAGATGGAGATTATCAGAGAGATTGTTGAGCGCGCGCTGGCTCTCCGCATGAAGAGGGGCGTTAAGATAAGGCAGCCGCTGCCGCGCCTGCTGGTCTACACGGACGACCCTGTGGTAGCAGGCGCTGTGAGAAAGCTCGCCCACGTGGTACGCGACCAGGTCAACGTGAAGAGCGTGGAGGTGGAGCCGGCGAGCCGCGTGAAGGAGATCCTCGTGGTGAGGCTCAAGCCCGTCTACCAGAGGC
>JAJHRT010000089.1 GCA_020833575.1 Thermofilum sp.
CCTTCCCACCCTGATCGGCCTGTCGCTGAAGACTCCGAGCCTGTACAGGGCTCTCAGAAGCTCTATGTCGCTGCCGCCGGCGAGGTAGCGGAGGCTCCTTATCCTGAGGAAGTGCGGGATCGTGTAGCTCTCGTCGTTCGGGACCGAGTAGCACCTCACAGCCCCAACGGGCTCGGGGAACTCGCACAGCTCCGACTCGGCGAAGGGCTCCCTGAGCTCGAACCTGCCGTCGCGGTAGGCGAGCTCCTCCGAGGCTACGTTGAGCATCTCCTCGCGGGACCAGGGGATGACGAACGTGCTCCCCCGCTGGTCCTCGAGCGACATGATCGTGACCGTGCTCGTCGAGTCCAGCTCCTCGTACACCTCCCTAGCCAGGATGTTGGAGAGGCCCGGCGAGGCGCCGGCGTTGATCAGCGCCAGGAGGCCTGCGTCGCGGAACCTCTTCGACAGCGAGAGCTGCTCAGCCCTCCTGCGCCTACCTCCGTAGCAGGCGAAGTCCATGTAGCTGGCGCCAGCCCTCAGCGCCGCCTCCATGACCAGGGGGTTGAGGGGGACCTCCCTCCTGCCGACCCTGAGGAACGTGGGCAGGGCGTTCACCACGAGGTCGAAGCCCCCGAGCTTCTGGGCCAGCTCCTCCACCCTCGACGCGTCGACCTGCTCGACCGGCAGGTCCCTCGTCTCGTCGAAGTCTAGGAAGGCCCTGGCCCTCTCAGCGCTCCTGTCCATGCACACGACCTCCCCGAGCTTCTCGAGCACCGCGATCCTGGCGAAGACGGAGCCCACAGCGCCGCACCCGAGCACGGCGATCCTCACGCCGACCCCTCGGGCGCGTGCAGGCGGCTCCAGTTAAGCTTTCCGGCGCGCGGAAGGTTTTTACCCTGGCCTTGCTCGTGCGCTGGGAGGCTCTGTGGACCCGGAGGCTGTGGTCTCGGCGGCTCTGCGGGAGCCCACTGAGGAGCTGCTGACCCCTGAGAGGCTCAGGGAGGCTGTGGAGAGGGGTGTGAGGCTGGTCCACTACATAGGCTTCGAGATCTCGGGCTTCGTTCACCTGGGCACGGGCATAATCAGCATGCAGAAGGTCGCGGACCTGCAGAGGGTGGGCGTGGAGACGCAGGTCTTCCTGGCCGACTACCACAGCTGGATCAACAGGAAGCTGGGCGGGGACCTCTCGACGATAAGGAAGGTGGCCGGCGGCTACTTCAAGGAGGCCCTGAGGGTCTCGCTCAAGGTCGTCGGCGGGGACCCAGACCGGACCAAGTTCGTCATGGGCTCGGAGCTGTACGAGAAGCTGGGGCTCGAGTACTTCACCAACGTCCTCAAGGTCTCGATGAGCACCACGCTCTCGCGCGTGCGCCGCTCCCTGACCGTGCTGGGGAGGCGGGAGAGCGAGGCGGTGAGCTTCGCTCAGCTGGTCTACGTGCCGATGCAGGTTGCCGACATCTTCAGCCTGGGTGTTAACATCGCGCACGGGGGGATGGACCAGAGGAAGGCCCACGTGATCGCCATAGAGGTGGGCGAGGAGGCCTTCGGCTACAAGCCGGTGGCGCTCCACCACCACCTCCTACCCGCCCTCTCGGTGGACTTCGACGCGTGGAGGCAGCTCGTGGAGGCCAGGAGGGCGGGCGAGAGGGAGAAGTTCGAGGAGGCAGTCGCGGACGTCAAGATGTCCAAGTCGAAGCCCGAGGGGGCGATCTTCATCCACGACCCCCCGGAGACCGTGAGGAGGAAGGTGCTCTCAGCGTTCTGCCCCGCGGGCGAGGTGGAGCTGAACCCCGTGCTGGAGATCGCGAGGTACGTGGTCTTCAGGCAGCTGCGCGAGCCCCTCGAGGTGGTGAACAAGAAGACGGGGGAGCGCATGGTCTTCGAGGACTACAGGAGCCTCGAGGAGGCGTTCAGGGAGAGGAGGGTGCACCCCCTCGACCTGAAGGAGGCCGTCGCGTCGGAGCTCGCAAGGATCCTGGAGCCCGCCTACAAGCACTTCGCCGAGGGCCCTGGGAGGCAGTACCTCGAGGAGATGCGGGAGATCAGGATCACGAGGTGAGCGCGTGCTGGGGCCGCGGGAGCTGGAGGAGGCGCTCAGGAGGGAGGGGGTGAGCTTCAGAATCGTGGAGGTCCCCAGGGCGGCTACGGCGCGCGAGGCGTCAGAGAGCCTCGGCGTCCCCATGGAGAGGATTGCTAAGACCGTGGTGCTGGTGTCCGAGGGCGGGGACGTGGTCCTAGTCGTCGTGAGGGCTGACAGGAGGGTGGACCAGGCCAAGCTGGCGCGGCTCCTGGGGTTCAAGAGGCTCAGGCTCGCCACCGAGGAGGAAGTCACCAGCTCCACGGGCTACCCTCCCGGCGGCGTCCCGCCGGTGGGCCACGCGAGGAGGCTTCCGGTGTACCTTGACGCCGAGCTCCTGGGCGCTGGGCCTGTTTACGCGGGTGGTGGCGACGAGAGGCACCTGCTCCTCATAAACCCAGAGGACATCGTCCGGCTGGCAGGCGCCCAGGTCATCGACGTGCCGAAGAAGGCGTAGCGGCAAGCGTCCCGACAGGCGCTAGCGATAAGTGGGGGTGGCGGCTCAGGGTTACCGGGAGCAGGGCTTGAGGAGGGTGAGCATCGTCCTCCCGGACGAGGTCTACCAGCTGCTGGAGGAGGCCGCCAGGAGGACTGGGGTTTCCAACAGGTCCCGGCTGATCAGCGACGCCGTGGTCGGCCACTACTCCAGCTTCATCGACGAGGAGGGCTTCTACGCCGGCGCCCTAGTCCTCTTCTACGACCACTCGAGGGGCGAGACCGTGTACGCGGTGGTGGACGCGCAGCACGGGTTCGAGGACGTTGTGCGCTCCAGCGTCCACATGCACGTGTCCGAGGAGAAGTGCGTTGAGGTCCTCGCGGTGGAGGGGCGCGGCGAGAGGATCCTGGGGCTGATCGCGGCGCTCCGGAGGGTCAGCGGGGTTGTCTCCGTGCAGCACTCCCTGGTGAGGGTGAGGTAGCGCGCGGGCTAGATGATGCAGTGCGCGAGCCCGGCGCTGTATACGCACTCGTTGCAGCCGACCTCGTTCCCGTAGCAGTCGTACTCGTTCGTGTCCAGGTACCAGCACTTCCTGGTGGCGAAGGGGCAGTCGGCGCACCACGGCACGCTGGCCGGGAGGCTCTGCCTCAGCCTCCTGAAGCTCGCGTAGCGGGGGCTGCCCCACACCTCCTCCAGCGAGCTGGCGCGCACGTTCCCGAAGCTGACCCGCCTCACCAGCTTCCCGTGCATGTTGGTGTAGAGGGGGTGATCGTAGGCGAGGTCCATGCAGGGCGCGACCTCGCCGTCTGCAAGCACCACCGCGGCGTTGCTCTTGATGTAGGGGCACTCCCTCCTAAGGGAGTCCGCGTAGACCCCGGGCAGCCTCGCCTCCAGGCCGTGGGCGGTCGCCACCTCCCTGGCCTGCTCGATGACCTCCTCCACCTCGCGGAGCAGGGGCTCCCTGGCCAGGGCGTCCCCCGCGATCTCGTAGTTGACCGAGTACCCCTTCGCGGCGATCTTCTCGACGAGCTTGAGGTACTGCTCCCTGCTCCCCCTCGAGACCCACGTGTAGTGCCCCAGGAGCATGTCGTAGAGGGCCTCCCTGGCGATGCTGCCGAGCCTGGCACCCTCCCCCCGGTAGAACTCCACAGCCTCCCTACTCGCTGTGGTGTAGAGGGCCTCGCCCACGAGCGCTGGGTGGTAGGGAACCACGTGCGAGACGACTATGAAGTCGAGGTCCAGCTCCACGGCCTTCTCGGCGAGCCTCGGGAGCATCCTGTAGTTGCTGCGCATGAGGACGATGGAGACGCCGAGCCTGGCGCCGTAGTCCCTCTTGATGGCGGCTGACGCCCTCAGGTTGCCCAGCACGTCGTAGCTGGAGGAGCCGACCCTGATCCTCGAGAGGAGCCCCACCTCCGGGGCATCCACGCTGAAGGCCACCTCGTCCAGCCCGGCGTCGAAGACCCTCCTGGCCACCTGGGGGGTCATTAGGGTCCCGTTGGTCACGGTCAGCAGGTACGCCGAGTCGCCCAGGGCCTCCCTGGCGTACTTGACGAGCTCCGGGAACCCCGGGTGGTGGAGCGGCTCGCCGAAGCCGTAGAGCGCAGCCCTCCTCACCCTGCCCGAGGCCTCGTCGAAGACCTTCCTGAACAGCGCCGGGTCCATGTGCGCGAACCTCTGGTTCCTCCAGGTCCTCCGGACGCACATCACGCAGGAGAGGTTGCACTCGTTCGTGACCTCTACCTGCAGCGCCTCTGGGAAGGGCAAGCCCGCTCGGACCCCCTTGACAGCAGCTCTATTTATG
>JAJHRT010000090.1 GCA_020833575.1 Thermofilum sp.
CGCTCTTGCACCTGGGGCACCTGCTCGGGATCCTCGCGGTCTCCAGGTCCTTGAAGACGTAGCCGCAGCTACGGCACACCGGCGGGCGCATCAGCAGGTGGGCGCTGCCCCCCGTCGCCCTCCTGATCGTCTTCGCCACGTGGTTGATGTCCTCCAGCAGGCGCTTAGCATCCCTCTCCCCCAGCGAGAGCATCGAGAGGAGGTCCCTGAGCGTGAACTCGACCCCGGGGTTGCTGAGGAAGATCTCGGCAAGCCTCTCTCGCGTAGTCTTCTCCACGCCCTGGCTCAACGCGCACCGCTGGAGCCCTACCCCCCACTCTATTATTTTTGCCCTCCGCGGCGTGCATCGAGGCTGTGTGCTAGCAGGCGGACTCCACGCACGAGAACGTGGCCGCCGGGGGAGGATGCGCTGAGGAAGTTGGGAAGCTGGAAAGAGCAGTGAGTGGTTCTAGGGGGAGCCTTCAGAGCTACTGAGCTTGAGGGGGAGCGCCCCCCTCTGGCTGGCGCGCCGCTTCTTCTGCGCTTCTCTCAGCCTGCGAGCTGGACTCGATGTAGAGGACCAGCCAGGTTATCGGGGTGAAGACTGGTAGCAGCGCTGAGAGTATGGCTAGCGCTCCTGCGAGTGTGAACGCGGACGAGCCCAGGTGCGTCCCGAGCTTTAGGGCGATCACGCCCACCCCCACGTACCCTACGAGCAGGAGGATGTAGGATATGGTGAGCGCCAGGAGCCTACCCAATGCGCCCAGGGTCAGGAGCACGGCTGCTACCGCCAGCAGCGCGTAGCCCGCGGCTAGCCCCCAGACGGCGAGCGGGGCTGCGCCCTTGAGCTCCGGCCTCCAGGCTCCTAGGGCGTTTAAGGCGGGGGAGAGCTTCGCGAGCACAGCGTAGAGCGCCAGGGCCAGCGCCATGAGCGCGATCACTGCTGCTGCAACGGTTAGCGGGCGAAGGGTGTACACCAGGGGTTGCCTGGGCCGCATAGGCATGGGGAGCTCGTGGAAGATGAGCGCCGGCGTGATGAGCGCAGCTACCACGAGGAGGATGCACGCGACGAGCATGAGCGCGGACGCTGAGGAGAGCGACTTCATCCCGTCTGCGAGCTCGCGCACTTTCTCTTGGGACACGCGGATTCGGCGGAGCGCGCCGCAGATAAGCTTTTTGAACCTGAGGTTCAGCCCGCGGGGCGCTACCCGAGCTCCTTCTGCATGTAGAAGGACCCCGGCAGCACCTCGTAGCCCAGCTTCCTGTAGTACTCCCTGGTCCCCACAGCGGAGATCACGAGCACTCTCCTGGCGCCGTACTCCTCCGCGACTTCCTCCGCTGCCCTCACCAGCCTCCTGCCGAGCCCCATGTGCTGCCACCAGGCACCCTCCTCGCCCACGGGCGTCTCGGGCCCGTAGACGTGGAGCTCCCTGATGAGCGCGGTGCGCCTGTCCACCTCCCACCTGTGGGCCTGCTCGCTGGGGATGCGCAGCCTGACGAAGCCGAACAGGACGTCCCGGGCGGGGTCCTCGAAGGAGATGAACTCCTCGACCCCGCCGCTCGCCTCGTACCGCCTCCTCACAAGCCTCGCCTCCTCCACGCGGGGCCGCTCGCCTGTCCAGAGGGCGAACCTCCCGACCTCCCTGCACCTGATGCACCTGCACCTCAGCCCGCGGGCCCTCATGTACTCCCAGACGACCTCCCTCAGGTTGCCCACCGGGGGGCCCGCGGCGACCTCGCTCAGCGGGATGTCTCGCTGCACCCTGATGATCCTCACCCATGGCGGGGTGATCGCCTTGATCCTCGCCACCAGCTCGACCAGGGTTTCCATGTCGTAGGGCTGGTACTCGCCCCTCCTCCACACCTCGTACAGGTCGGAGCCCGGGACCACGACGGTCGGGTAGATCTTCACGGCGTCGGGCATGAAGTCCGGGTTGCTGTAGATCTCCCTGAAGGCCTCGAGGTCCCTGTCAGGGTCGGAGCCTGGCAGGCCCAGCATCATGTGGTACGTCACCTTGTACCCGGCGTCCTTGAGGCAGCGCGTCGCGTGGATGGAGTCCCTCACGCCGTGACCCCTGCGGACGCGCTCCAGCACGTCGTCGTAGACAGTCTGGACGCCCAACTCGACGCGCGTCGCGCCCAGGTGGAGGAACCAGTCCACGTGCTCCTCCCTGCTCCAGTCGGGCCGCGTCTCCAGCGTCAGCCCCACGCACCTGATGGCGGCCGTCTCGTTCCTCCTCATCGCCTCCTCCAGGCTCACCGATGCCGGGGGGTCCCCGGGGAACCTGTTCAGGGCCTCGAGCGCCTGGGCCACGAACCACTCCTGGTAGCTGCGCGGCATCGCCGGGAAGGTCCCGCCCATCACTATGAGCTCCACCTTGCTGGGCCTGTGCCCCATCGCGAGGTACTGCCTCAGCCTGAGCCGCACCTGCTCGTAGGGGTGGTAGCCCACGCTGATCGCCCTCGCCACAGCGGGGGAGCCCCTCACGTAGCTCTGCGGGGTCCCGGCCTGGGGGCCTCCGGGGCAGTAGAGGCAGCGGCCGTGCGGGCAGGGGTGGGGCTGAGCCATCACGGCGACGACGGTGACGCCGGAGAGCATCCTCGTCGGCTTCTTAACCCCCTGGAAGAGCCTCAGCCCCCTGGGCCTCGCCGGCACGATACTCCACCACGATGTTCCTCTTCAGCAGCGACGGCTTGTAGTCCCAGAGGTACGCTTTAAACCCCTCGTAGCCGGCGGCGCGCAGGTCCTCCTCGAGCTCGCGCAGCGTGTAGAGGTGGTAGTACCTCTCGCCCCTGCCGCCCCACCGGACGAGCACATCCCTCGAGCGCGAGGAGAGCACTCTCAGCAGGTTCGAGGGGTGCAGCGCGCTCCAGACGGTGATCAGCGCGAAGCCCCTGCACACCCTCCTGATCTCGCTCAGCGCCACCACCCTCCGCTCCCTGCCGTGCACGTGGTGCACAACCGCTGCCGCTAGTACCGTCTCGAAGGAGCGGCTCCTGAAGGGGAGCGCGACCGCGGAGCCCCTCACGAAGCTCACAGCCGCGTCCACGCGCCACCTGCGCGCGCGTCGCCAGGCCACCCTCAGCATCCCCTCGCTGAGGTCCAGGCACACCACAGCGCCCACGCCCTGCTGCGCGAGGCGGCAGGCGACGTAGCCCGTGCCGCAGCCCACGTCCAGCAGAGGCTCCCGAGCCCTGCCGCTGAGCAGGCCCAGGACACCCCTGTACCAGCCGAGCCTACCCCTGTCGTAGGTCTGCGCAGCCCTGTCGAACGGCTCAGCCACGTACCTCTCGTCGAACTCTGCCCGCAAGGCGCCCTCCAAACCGAGCATACCCGGCTGCGCTTAAACCCCCCGCGTACCCGGTGGCCTCAGGCACGCCGCTGCCCGTTGAGAACCTCCTAGCGCGCGTCATGAAGGCGGTGCGCAGCACTAGCAAACAGGCATTTTTCGAAATCACGTCCCAAGCCCTTATTTCATGGCTCCCAGCAACTCGTCGAAGCCCAGTACCTTGACGCCGTACTTTGGAGCCACTCGCCTGATGTCCCTGTCCTCGGACGCCAGGGGCGCTTCAAGCATCGAAGCGAGCACAACGTAGGCAGCGTCGTAGACTGTGATGTTGTCATCGAGGGCTATAGCCATCACTTTCTCAAAGTCTAAGTCCTCGAACCGGTATGTTTTGAGCTTACCGGCCAGCAGCCGAGCGGCTCGACAAGCCTTCCTCGCCTCCTCCACGCTCATCTTCCCCAGCCTGCTCCAGGCTTTCCAGAAAGCATTGCACGCCTCGTAAACCGTCAGATCCAGTATGGCGAGGTCGAACCTCGATGCGACCTCCAAGAGGGAGCCGCCGGCGGTGGTTATGAGGGGCACGTAGACGCTGGCGTCGAGAACGTGCGTCAAGCTCCTCACCTCTCCTCGCGTCCCTCCTCCACGAGCTTTGAGAGCTCGCGAGGATCCACCCTTCCCTGCAAGGCGCTTCTCAGCTCGTCCAACAGCTTCCTGACCTCCTCCCTCTCGATTCTCTCCACCTCCTCTGCTAGCTTCCTCTTCACGAGCTCAGAGACGTTAACGCCGTACCTCTCGAGCTTCTCCTTCAACTGCCTAGGGACTCTCACGCTCACGACAACGCTCACAGATATCTCCTCGGTTTACAGTTTGTATACAAAGAGCTATTTATGCTTTCGCCCCGCTTGCTCGTGAGCACTAGCAACCCAGCGGCCTCCCAACACGCAGCACGATGCCAACCCCAGAAGGCCCTGTCTCATCGCCAGCGAGCTAAGCCATTGGCTTTGAGCA
>JAJHRT010000091.1 GCA_020833575.1 Thermofilum sp.
TATCCAGGCCCTCAACCCCCGTTGAAAGCCTCTCCACAGGCATGCCAGCGCTCAGGCAGTATATAAGGTGGTCTGCGCGGTTAGGAGGGGCGAGAAAGAGGCTACGGCTGGGCGCGCCTCTGCCTCTGGGCGATTGCGCAGATCTCGGCTTTAAGCGGGCGCTTGAGCTTAGCCTCCCTCACGACCCCCGCGTCGCTCAGGACGTCGAGCGGGTGCGCGTCAGCGATCACCCTGCCCCTGCTCATCGCGATGAGCCTGTCGGCGTACTTCAGGGCTAGGTCCACGCTGTGCGTGATCACGAGAACGCTCTTCCCGGAGTCTGCCAGCCGCCTAAGGATCTCCATCAGCTGCTCCCCGAACCTCCTGTCCTGGCCTGTCGTGGGCTCATCGACTATGAGAAGCTCCGGCCTCAGGGCGTAGACGCTGGCGAGCGCCAGCCTCCTCTTCTCCCCCTTGCTCAGGAAGAACGGGTGCTCGTCGCGCAGCTCCTCGAGCTTGAAGAAGCGGAGCGCCTCGCCGACCCTCCGCTCAAGCTCCTCGCCCTTCACACCGCGCAGCTTGAGACCGAAGGCAACCTCCTCGAAGACGGACTGGCAGAAGAGCTGGTGCTGCGGGTTCTGGTACACGTAGCCCACCAGCGAGGAGAGCTCCAGCCTCGAGTACCCGGCGACCGGCCTCCCCAACACGCGCACCTCACCCCTCGACGGCTTCAGCAGGCCTGCCAGCACCTTCGCGAGCGTGGTCTTTCCGCTGCCGTTGGGCCCCATTAGCGCCGCGAGCTCCCCCCTGCGCAGCTCCAGCGACACGCCGCGCAGCGCCTCCACGCCTCCCGGGTAGGTGTACCAGACGTCGCGGGCAGAGACCACGACCTCACCGCCCCCCGACCTGGGGAAGGCGCAGAGGCCGTCGAGGGAGGAGCTCAGCAGCGCGGCCAGCTCGAGGAGCTCCCTCCGCGCCGGGGGCTTCAGGCCCAGCTGCACTGCCAATTCGATGTCCTCTGGCGGGTAGGCTGCGTGCCTCCTGGCCTCCTCCACCCTCGAGTAGACCTCCTGCGGCGCTCCCTCCATGACCACCACGCCGTCGTCCAGCACGACGAGCCTGTCCGCGAACCTCTCGATGAGCTCGGGCTCGTGCTCCACCATGATCACCGTCGCGTTGAGGCTGTCGCGCACGCTCTCTATAGCCTCGACAACCTCCTCCTTGCCCTGGGGGTCGAGGTCCGAGGTGGGCTCGTCAAGTATGAGGAGCTCGGGCTCCCTGGCCACGGCGGCCGCTATCGCGACCCTCTGCTTCTCACCGCCAGACAGCTGGTGGGGCTGCCTCTCCAGGAACTCCTCCCCGAGGCCGACGAGCTCGAGGGCCCATAGGATCTTCTCCCTGATCTCCTCCCTCGAGAGGCCGCGCACCTCGAGGCTGAGCGCGATCTCGTCCTCGACGGTGCTCATCACGAACTGGATCTCCGGGTCCTCGAAGACAACGGCAACCTTCTTCGCGATCTCCGCGACATCGACCTCGAGGGTGGACATCCCGAGGACCCTCACCTCCCCCTCCATCTCGCCTGGGAGGCGCTGCGGGATGACTCCCGTCAGCGCGAGCATGAGCGTTGTCTTCCCGGCGCCGCTGGGCCCTGTGACCGCGAGGAACTCCCCCTTCTCAACCTCCAGGTCTACGCCCTTGAGGACTGGCGCCCTGGAGCCCCTGTACCTCCACTTGAGGCCGCGCACCTCCACTACCCGCACATAAACCACCCCGCGAAAGCCAGCGTGACTAGGCACATGGCTGCGAGGACGAGGTAGTCGCCCCTGGACAGGGGGGTGCTGTGGTAGCTCCCCGAGAGCCTGGTGCCTGGGGATATACCGCGGGTCTCCAGGGCCGTTGAGATCTCGAAGCTCCTGGTGACTAGGAGGGATAGCAGGGGGATGAGGGCGTTCACGTAGAGCATGAACCTCTTGGCGAGGTTCGTCCTCTCGAAGTCCACCCCCCTCGCCTCCATAGCCTCCTTGACGACCGCGAAGTCGGAGAGGAAGAAGCCTATACCCCTGAAGAACAGGGACGCCCCGACCGTGATCCCCGCAGGCAGGCCCAGCCTCCTCAGGCCCCAGAGCATGTCCCTGTCACCCACCGTCGCTATGAAGAGCGTGGCGATGAATATCATCGAGAGTATCCTGAGCGAGAAGTACAGCGTGCGCAGGAGCGAGGCGTCGGTGACCACGATGCTCCACTCCCAGACCCCCCTCTCCGCCTGCACCCTGAGCAGCTGGAGCTCCCACAGAACCCTCCCAGGGACCTTCGTGAAGAGCATGAAGGCCAAGGCTATGAATATCGTAACGCTGGCTATGAGCGCCAGGTAGCCCCTCACCACGCGAAGGGGGACGCCGCTGAGCAGGAGCACCGCGAAGGAGAGGGTGCAGAGAGCGGCAACGGACAGCAGATCCTTCGCGAAGAGGACGTTCAGAGAGAGCAAAAAAGGAACTATTATCCGGGTTACGCTGTGCAGCCGCAGGTAGGGGCTGCCCCCTACCCTGACCCCTACGAACTCCTCCAGCAGCGTGGGCACTTTAAGCCCACCACCCCTCGACGTAGAGCCCCGTCCTCTTGAACACAGGAGTCAGCGCGACGAGCAGGGCTGTCGAGAGCACCGAGAGCACTATGAGGTCGCCGGCAACCCACCCGGTGAACACAGGCCAGAAGAGCTCGGCGGGCAGGGGTGGCGGGAGGTTCCAGAGGGTGAGGGTCCCAGCGCCCCAGATCCCCGAGAGCAGTGAGGCCAGGATGATACCGGCTATGTGCGCAGCCCAGGTCTTCCTGTGCCCGACCATGAGCCCCAGCAGCACGCCGATCAGGGCGAGCGCGAGCCCCGTGTAGACCGAGTACACGTAGATCGTGGTGAAGGGCTCCCCCAGCGTGGCCCCCCAGAGGACCTGGACGACCACTCCCAAGAGCAGTATTATGGAGCCAAGCGCGATGAGCGGCGGGAAAGCCTTTGCAGCCCAGCCACGCTTAACCGAGAAGTCAGGGTCCACCTTGAACAGCCTGAAGACGGCGGCTGGGGCTAGGGCCTCGATGAAGTCAGCCCAGCTCCAGATGAAGGACTGTATGGGTGTGTAGCCGCTGGGCCAGAGGCCCAGGAAGAAGCAGCTGATGTACCCGGCTAGCGCGCCCCACATTCCCATCCATATGCCCAGTGGCACGTAGATCGCAGCGGCGACGTAGAGTGCGGAGACGCCGGGTGCTCCGAGAACGGGGAAGATCAGGGAGGACACGACAGCCAGCACGTAGGAGATTGCCGTAGCGAGGACGAAGGTCACGATGTGCGCCCACGTCACTCTCTTCCTGGCTTTTGCCTTCTCGGTCACGTGCACTCTCGTATCACGCTCTTTATAAGGATTTCCTTTCGATTTAAGAATACCTTTATATATGAGTATCCAGTTCTTGCTTCGTGGCTGCGAGGAGGCAGGAGGAGCTGGTGCTGCAGCTGCTGTGCCAGGGCGCGCTGAGGGCTCTGCGGAGCAGCATCAGGAGGGCTCAGATCGCGGAGGTGCTGGCTGGGCACGGGCTGAGGATCTCGCCCATCGACCTGAGCAGGTACACCTACGGGTCCCACATGCCCAAGCCCGAGAAGGCGCTGGAGATGCTGGAGGCAATCCACGGCTCGGGGCTCTCCAGGATGGTTGTCGAGCAGAGGGTGTCCGTGGACGAGATGGGCGTGGTGAACGTGCCCCTGCTGGCCTACGACCTCGACGTCCTGCTCCTTGCGGCGTCGGCAGCCTACCTCGAGTTCCGCGGGATCGCCGACGCGGTGCTCACAGCCGCTGTGAACGGGGTACCCCTCGCCACCCTGGTTGCATGGGCTCTCAGCGCTAAGCTCGCTGTCGCGAGGAGGGAGAGGGAGAGCACCACAATGAAGTACCTCGAGGCGGAGGTCTTCCTCAGCGACCCGCCCAGCGTCTCCCACCTCTACCTCCCCGCCGGTGTCCTCCAGAGGGGTGAGAGGGTGCTCATAGTCGACGACCTGCTGCGGTCTGGGCGCACGCTCCGGGCGTTGACCAGGATAGCGGAGAGCGCTGGAGCCTACGTGGTGGGCGTTCTCGCGCTCCTGGCTGTGGGCGACGGGTGGCGCTACGCGGTACCCGAGGGGGCGAGAGTACTGGTGCTGCACACGGTGAACACGAGAGCTAGGTGAGCGCGCCGGCGAAAGCTCAAATACTCGACGCATCGGCTTA
>JAJHRT010000093.1 GCA_020833575.1 Thermofilum sp.
GGCGCGGTGTTCGAAGTCGCAGAGAACCTCAGGAAAGGTGTAGAACTCATCATAGGCAGGCCGGAGATAGACTCGTGGGACATAGTATTCACACCCGAGGGGCCGAAGCCGAGAAAGGTACCCTTGGAGTTTGAGATAATATAGCGGTAGCGCGGCGCGCAGCACGTTCCTCGAGGAGGGCTTTCTGGAGCCGGCTAGATGAGTTTATAATGTTTAGCAAGTTTTACTGCGCGTGTCCCTTGAGGTTAAGAGGGTTGTGAGGATAGGGGGTAGCTTCTACGTGGCCCTCCCGAAGGCCTGGGTCCTCGAGAACAAGCTGGAGAGCGGCTACGTGGTCGTGGAGCCCGAGAGCGGCGGGGTCCTCAGGCTCAGGGCGCTGAGGGGTGGGGAGGCGCAGGGGCCTAGGACCGCGCACCTCGTGTGCGGCGATAACGCGCTCCGGAAGATCCTCTCAGCGTACCTCAAGGGCTACGAGGTCCTCGAGGTGGAGGCCAGGCCCGGCTGCGCGGAGGAGCTGCACCGCGCCGTCGCGAAGGCGCAGAGCCTGCTCGTGGGGCTGGAGGTTGTCGAGGAGACTCCCGACCGCGTGGTGCTCCAGTGCTTCACAAGGTCTGACTACAGCGTGGAGTCCCTGCTCTACAGGATGAACTCGGTCTCCGTGTCCATGCTGGAGAAGGCTGCCGCTGCGCTGGAGGCCGGCGACGAGGCTCTAGCCCGGGAGGTGAGGTCGCTGGACGACAGGGTTGACAGGCTCTACTTCCTGGCCGTGAGGGTGATAAGGAGCAGGGTGGCAGACCCCCTGACCCCGCCGGAGGAGAGAGTCAGGCTCGTCGACCTGAGGCTCGTTGCCAGGAACATAGAGGACATCTCGGACACCTACGAGTCCCTCGCCATGCTAGCGCCTGCAAACAGGTTCACCCTAACCCTACAGGGGGAGCTAGCGGAGCTCCAGAAGGCAGTCCTCAGGGAGGTCCTAGAGAGGAGAGGGCGCGCGGACGAGGTGAGAAGCCCCCTGGAGGAGCTACGGGCCAGGCTCGCCGAGCTTCGGCCGCCTGTCGCCATAGAGGAAAAGATTAGGAGGGTGCTGGATATCCTCGGCGATACCCTAGACCTCGTGTGAGAGCAGAAAGGGAAAATAAGCCTTTGAGCCTCTTTAGTACCCTCTCCTCGGCTCGCCGCGCTTCACCCGCTGTAGCGTTAGGGCTGAGAGCGCTAGGAAGACTATGGAGAAGGGGAAGAGCGAGGAGTAGCCTAGCAGGTCGATGAACAGCCCTGCAAGCGGCGGCCCCGTTATCGCGGCTGTCTGTGAGGCGAAGTAGTAGAGCCCGGTGTGGGTGCCGAGCCTCTCCCGGGTGGTCATGTCCACCACCGTTGGGAGGGAGTTCACGTTGACCAGCGCCCAGGCGAAGCCGAGGAGCAGGAAGGCTGCCTGAATCGCTGTGATGAGCCGCTCTACGCTGAGCACCGCGGGGAGATATATCAGCAGCGCGAGCAGCGCGACTATGATCACCAGGCCGATGGTCATCGTCCTCCTTCTGCCGAGCCTCGCCCCGATGAAGCCTGCCGGCAGGGAGAAGACTAGGAAGCCTAGAGCCACGAAGCCCAGTAGGAAGGAGCCCGTGGCCTCGCCTATGCCCAGGTGCCACTTTGCGTAGCTTGTGAAGAAGGTCTCGATGGCGTTGTAGCCGACGAACCAGAGGAAGATGGACAGCAGCATGAAGAGCAGGCTCTTGTCCCGGTCTCTGACGGCCTCCGAGAGCGTTTGCCTCAGCTCGCCGAAGCTCTGCCTGAAGGCCTTGGAGAGCTCCTCCCTGATGTTAACCCTCTCGCCGCTTCTGACCTTGAACTCCTCGGGCTCGTCCACCAGCGCGACCACGAGGAAGGAGGAGATGGCCAGGAGGGCTGCACCGGCGAGGAACGGGTAGGCTGGGTTCATCTCGTAAAGCCGGCTGCCGACGAAGAAGGCTAGCAGCGCGCCCACACCGCCCATGAAGTTTATGATGCCGTTGGCCTGGCTTCTGCGCTCCGAAGGGGTGATGTCCGGCATGAACGCTATGACTGGCGAGCGGAAGAGCGCCATGGAGAAGTTCATCACGATGATGGCGAGCATCATGGGGGTGAGCTCCGCCTTGAAGAGGGGGATCAGGGCGAAGGTCAGCGCCGCCGGGGGAGCTCCCGCGATGATGTAGGGCTTCCGCCTGCCGATCCTCGTCCGGGTTAGGTCGCTGAGCACGCCTATGTAGGGCAGCATCACCACGGCGAATATGTTGTCAATGGTCATGATGAAGCCCACCAGGGTTGAGGGGAGCATGAGCTCCTTGAGGAACACTGGCACGTAGGAGTTGTAGATGGACCACAGCACGCTGATTCCGAAGAAGCCGAAGCCCAGCAGGAATATTTTCCAGTAGCTGAACTTTTCCATACCGACCCCCTTTCCGGGGCGGGAAGACCTCCTCGCCAAACCTTTTAAACATTAATTCAGAATCATTTTCACAGAGGGGTCAGCGCTCAGCGGTAAGCTCTTCATTTACTCAGAGCTCCAGACTTGCATCATCCCCCAGCAGCTGGCGGCGCAGAGCCTTATACTTGCCGCCCGGGGGTGCACGGCAACCATTTTTTATACTGCGGGGCGCTGGTCTCCTCTGTGCAGAGCGCTGAGCGCGCGAAACCCGAGCTACCCAGGCAGCTGGGCTTGCTCGACGCTGTCTCGGTTGGTCTAGGCGCGATAATCGGGGCTGGGATCTTCGTGCTCATAGGCGTGGCCGCTGGCCTGGCTGGGCCCGGGGTCCTGCTGGCCGTCGTTGTGAGCGGTGTGAGCGCCTCCCTCACTGCTCTCAGCTTCTGCGAGCTGGGCGCCGCCCTGCCGAGGGCGGGCGGGGTCTACGAGTACGGGCACACGCTGATATCCCCCTTCGTGGGCTTCATCATGGGGTGGCTCTGGGTCTCGGGCAACATCGTGCTTGGGGCGACCGCCAGCCTGGGCTTCGGCAACTACCTCTCCTCGGCCTTCCCCAGCATCTCCCCGAGGGCGGCGGCGCTCGGCCTGGTGCTGGTGGTTACGCTGCTGAACGCGGTGGGGACGAAGCTCACCGCGGGGGTGAACAACGTGATCGTCGCCGCGAAGGTCCTCGTCCTCGTGGCATTCTCGGCTGTGGGGCTTGCGAGCGTGAACCCTGCGAACCTCGGAAACCCCCTTGGGAGGGGCATCGCCCCCGTGCTGCAGGCTGCAGGCCTCTTCTACTTCGCCTACATAGGCTTCCCCAGGATCAGCACGATGGCGGAGGAGGTCAAGGACCCCGAGCGCACCATACCGCGCGCGATCCTGCTCGCCCTCTTCATCTCGACGGCGGTCTACCTGCTCACGGCAGCCGCCGCCGTGGGCCTGGTCGGGTGGGAGAGGCTGAGCAGGTCGCAGGCACCGCTCGCTGAGGCTGCCGAGGCCATCGGGCTGTCCCCCCTCCTCTACGCCGGCGGGCTGCTCGCGACCTTCAGCGTGGTTCTCACATCGGTGATGGGGCAGTCGCGCGTCTTCTTCGCGATGGCCAGGAACGAGGAGGCCCCCTACTTCCTCTCGAGGGTCCACAGGAGGTTCGGCACGCCGGTGTACACCGTGCTCCTCTCAGGAGCCATCATGGCCGCCCTAGTGCTCACAGTCGACCTGTCCAGCCTGGCCGGGCTGACGAGCATCTGCGTCCTCACGACGCACGTCCTGACGAACTACGCCGCGCTCAGGCTGCCCAGGGAGGGGGCGAGGGTCCGCTTCGACGTGCGAGGCGTCCCAGTGCACGCGTACCTGGGCATGCTGCTCAGCGCGGTGCTCGTGGCGAGCCTGGCGCCGAGCTCGGGGGTTCCGGGCCTCCTGGTGTCCCTCCTGGGTGCGGCGTGGTACGTCGCGTACAGGAGCCTGCGCGCTAGGTTTAAAGCAGCGCCCGGGCGGGGCTAGGGAGTGCGGAGCGAGCGAGCCTGCTTCTCGGGTAGGGTGGGGCGGGAGCAGGCGGGCTCCTACGGCTACATACCCTTCGAGGTCCCAGGGTGGGCGCGCACCATCGAGGTCCAGTACGCCTACCGCGGTTACGGTGAGGGCGAGTGCACCGTGGATATCGGGTTGTTCGAGCCCGGCAGCCTGGAGCTCATTGAGGGGATGGAGCACTTCAGGGGGTGGAGCGGCTCAAACAAGAAGGCTTTCTACGTGTCCGAGCGCTC
>JAJHRT010000138.1 GCA_020833575.1 Thermofilum sp.
GCTTCCTCAGCCTCCTGCTCCTGCGCATCGGGGTGAACTCGTCCCTCACGGGGTCGTAGATCCCCTGGTAGATCAGCACCGTGAAGTTGATCTCCTTGCTGATTATCCTGGGGTTCACCTCAGCCTCCACGCTCCTTATCGGCGCTGCAGCCCCTACGCCGCCCGAGTAGTCCCAGCTGTAGTCAGGCCTGAGCTCCCGCTCGTACAGCAGGTAGGTTCTGCCGCCCTTCCTCACGAGAACCCTCTCCTTCCTCACCCCAGCTACCTCGCTCGGCAGCCTTATCGCCCCGTACCTCCTCAGGTACTTGAAGAGCATGGTCGCGATCCAGTAGTCGGGCCTCGACCCACCTCTCGGGTTGACGGCAGCGTAGCTCCACTGAACCACGCGGAACGTGTTCGTCCTTGTACCCTCCACCTCCGCGAAGGATGCAGCAGGCAGCAGCACGTCTGCGAACCACGCGGTCTCGGTCTCGAAGATGTCGGAGACAACCAGGAGATCGAGGCTGGCGAGGGCGGCCCAGATGAGCTTGGCGTTCGGGTTTGTGACCGCGGGGTTCTCGCCGAAGATGAAGGCTACCCTTATCTCCTTGTTCAAGGCCCTTCTCACGAAGGTGATCTCCGACGAGCCCGCGCCCACTGGGAAGTCGCACACAACAGTGCCGTTCACCGGGTCGTCCTCGGGTATTGTCCCGCAGAAGAAGCCCCACAGGAGCTCGAACCTCCTCCAGCCGTAGAACGTGAACACCTGGAGTATCTTGGCCAGGTCCGCCTTACCCTTGTCAGGGGTGGTCGTAGCGAAGGTCTTACGCGCCCACTCGGGTACCACCCAGTTCCAGGCATCGGGCATTCCCTGGAGCTTCCAGTCCTGGTAGAGCCTCACCAGGAAGGCCGAGGTAGGTCCCGCGTAGTAGCCTGGGAGAGCTCCCAGCCCCCCACCCTGCACGTCGGTGACACCCTGCACGTTGCTGTGCCCCCTGAAGGGGTGCGCCCCCCCACCCGGGTACCCCACGTTGCCCAGGAGGAGCTGCATTATCGCCGCCGCCCTGATGATGTTGATGGTCGCGTTGGTGTGCTGGGTCATCCCCATGGCCCACTGCACGATGCCGTGCTTCCTGTGGTTCGTGGTCACGCCGCTGTTCTCGACGTAGATCCTCGCCACAGCCCTCAGCAGGTCAACAGGCGTCCCGGTTATCCTCGCCACAGTCTCGGCATCGTACTCCTTCAGGAGCTCCTTGAAGTCCTCGAGGTCGGCGTCCGTGATGTTCCAGCGCGCCTTGAGAGCCTTGAACGTGTCCAGGGTGTCTATTGGCGGCTTCCTCTCGAAGAAGGCGTAGTGCAGGATGTACAGGAATATCGCCGTCTCCGTGCCGCTCCTGAACGGGACCCAGATGTCTGACGCCATCGCGGTTCGGCTGTACCTGGGGTCAAAGGTGATGAATATGGTGCCCCTCTCCTTCTTCCCCCTCAGGAAGTGCCTGAAGGAGACGGGGTGCGCCTCCGCCGGGCTGGAGAAGAACAGGACGACGTCGGCGGAGACCAGGTCCTCTATGCCCGCCGTCTCGGAGCCCCAGCCGTATGTCAGCGCCAGCGCGCTGACGGTGGAGCTGTGGCACTTCCTGTACTGGGAGTCGATGTTCGAGGTGCCGAGGAAGGCCGCGAGCTTGGAGGTCAGGTAGCCCGCCTCGTTAACCATTATCGAGGACCCGATCAGCTGGATTGGCACCTGGCCGCCCACGTAGTAGTACCCGTCCTTCTGCTTAGGCGCCCCGGTGCTCCTCCTCCACTCCTCGAGCACCTGGGAGACCTTCATGGCGATGTACTGCAGGGCCTCGTCCCAGCTCACAGGCCTCCACTGCGGAGGGTACTTCTTGACCACCTCTAGAAGCTCCTCCCAGCTCTTCGCGCTCAGGATCTCCTCGGGCGGCGGCTTAGGCCCCGTCCTTATCATGGGCTGGAGAACCCTCGACCTGTTGTTCACGAGCTCGAAGGCAGCCTTACCCTTCGGGCAGAGCGCGCCGGCATTCACGGGGAAGTCGAGCGACCCCTCCGTCCAGACAACCTCGTCTCCGACCGTGTAGAAGTCGATGGAGCAGCCCACCGAGCAGTAGGGGCAGATGACCGGGGTCACCTTCGCCTGGCGCAGGCCCGCTCTGCCTCCCACCTCGCCGAGGCTCCACTCGGTTTTCCAGGGCTTCAGCGGCACGGGCTGCGCCTCCACCGGGAGAGCCGCAGCGGAGACCGCGATGGCGGCCAGCTTCAGGAAGCTTCTCCTGCTGATGCCCTCGCTCATCTAGAACACCCTCTGGGAGGCGCCCTTCTCCCGCTTGCCGTAGAATCTCTTCAGGGTGAAGCAGGTGATGTCCTCCTCGCCGCTGTACAAGGCCACAAGGCCGTGCAGGGCCTCGGGCATGAGCTGGGACTCGAAGTCGATGATTCTTCTAAAGCTCTGCAGCTGTTTCTCAACCGCTTCCAGGGGGTCCTTCATGACATTATTAAAGAATCTGAAAAGGCTTAAATACATTTATGTAGAAAATGCTATATAGTAGCTTCTTGAGCTATCTGCTCCTCGCCACGTTACTCCCGAAGGGCGCTGGCGAGGAGGCGCGCCTCACCCGCTGAGGTTGAGCTTCTCCCTTGCCTCCTTGATGGCTTCCTCAGGTACTGTGCCCTCGGCTATCACCCTGGCTAGGAGGTCTGCGCTGGGCCTCTTCGTCCTCCTCTTCGTCTGCAGGTCCACGTGGAAGAGGCCGAACCTCATCCTGAAGCCGTCGGCCCACTCGTAGTTGTCGGTGAGCGCCCAGTGCAGGTAGCCTGTGACCGCGCCTCTCTTCTCCTCGAGGAAGTCCTCCAGGGTTTTGAGGTGGAGGGCGATGTAGTGGGGGCGCAGCCTG
>JAJHRT010000094.1 GCA_020833575.1 Thermofilum sp.
GTCGAACTTCTCGTCTATATACGCCTTGAGCGATGCCTCCAACTTCTCAAACCTGCTATCCACCTTCTCAAACTTGTCATCTGCTTGCTTAAACCTGCTATCTATCTGGTCAAATCTCCTATCTATCTGCTTAAATCTTTCATCTATCATTTTAAACCTCTCTTCTATCTGCTTGAACCTCTCCTCTATCTGGGCGAACTTCCTCCCAAACCAGTAGGCTAGGCTGAGTATCGAGAACAGCCCTCCAAGGCTCCCTATCGCCGAGAGGATTTCGATGATGTCCGCCAACTCCTCCACCAGGCTATACATGTGCCTCGGCGTAAAAGAGTGTCGCCCTAGGGAGCAGCCTCAGCGCTGTTTTATAGGGCTTTGCGGCCGAGCGGTGCGCAACGTAGCCGGGGGGCTTCTGCGGTTTTGCAGCTGCTCGCGTGAAGCGCTAGAGGCATGTTTATATACGTAGGCATTACTACATGGCTACGTGAGCAGGTACACCACTATCAGGATCTCGGTCGAGGATAAGCAGAGGCTAGCGCGGCTGGCAAAGCTTGCTGGTATGAGGAGCCTAGCGGAGGCTTTGAGGTTTGCTATCGCGGTGGCTGAGAGGGAGCTTGACAGCGTCAGGGTTGACCCTGGAAGGGTTCTCTCCTCGCTTGCTTACGCTAGGGACGTGGGGGAGACTAACGCTGAGAAGGTGGACGAGTACCTTTACGGCGCGGGCGAATGACGGCTCTCGTGGACACCGGCGTGTTCTTCGCCTTTTACAGCTTGCGTGATGAGCACCACCTCGACTCCCTGGCGCTGGTGGTCCACCTTCTCGAGAACAAGTGGGGGCGGGGGTACGTGACGGCGCACATACTAGATGAGACGCTCACGCTCCTCAAGTACAGGGTCTCCTGGGAGGCTGCGAGAGCCTTCATCGAGGCCTTCGTGGAGAGCGGGGCTGTCGGGGTTCTCCTCCTCGACGAGGAGGCTGAGCGCGAGGCGCTCACCCTCTTCAGGAGGCACGCGGACAGGAAGAGGTTCAGCTACACGGACGCGACCACGGTCGTCGCGCTCAGGAGGTTCAGGCTGGGCTTCCTGCTGACCTTCGACACTCGCTCCTTCAGCGGCCTCGCGAGGAGGATTGTGGGACCTGGCTACTGGGGCTCGCTGCCCGAGGAGGAGAGGCGCAGGCTCCTGGAGCTCGCCGGGAGGCATGCGCGGGAGAGGCGCCGGGGGTGATCTGTGAGAAGCTGGCGCAGGGGAGGGGTGGGCCGCTCGGCTTTTATCCCGGGTCTGCGCCGCTGGAGGTGATGGCTGAGGATCTTCAGAGGAGGGTTATCGAGGTCTACGAGAAGACGATTGGGAGCGTGGTGGGAGTCTCGACTGTGAGGGTTGTGGACCTCTTGTTCGCACAGGCTCCTGTGAGGGGGTGGGGCTCGGGGGTGCTTGTGGACGAGAGGGGCCTCGTGGTCACGAACTCCCACGTGGTGGAGGGCTTCGAGAGGATTACCGTCTCGTTCCACGGCGGGGAGAGCGCCCACGCGGAGCTGGTCGCGGCGGACCCCCAGGTGGACATCGCCTTCCTGGAGGTCGAGAACCCGGGCTACAGGCCCGTGAGGCTCGGGGACTCGGACAGGCTGCGGGTTGGCCAGTTCGTCATCGCTATCGGCAACCCCTTCGGCCAGCTGCTGGGAGGCCCCTCGGTCACCTTCGGGGTGATCAGCGGCCTCGGGAGGACCCTGCACGTGGAGGGTAGGATCTACGAGAACCTCATCCAGACGGACGCCGCGGTGAACCCTGGGAACTCGGGCGGCCCCCTGATGAACCTTGACGGCGAGATGGTGGGGCTCACCACCGCGATGATACCCTTCGCCCAGGGCATAGGCTTCGCGATACCTGTGAACGAGGTGAAGTACGCGCTGGAGCAGGTGAGGAGGTACGGGAGGATCCGCAGGCCCTGGATCGGCGTGTACGGCTTGGACGTGAACCCCGCTGTGGCTGCGCAGCTGGGCCTACCCGTGCAGCGCGGCGTGCTCGTGGTGAAGGTGGTCCCCGGCGGGCCCGCGCACTCCAGCGGCCTGAGGCCTGGCGCGGTGGTGCTGGCGGTGAACGGCGAGCCGGTGTCCAGCGTCGCCGACCTGGTCTCAGCGCTGAGGAGGGCGGGCGTGGGCTCGACAGTGGAGCTGAGCGTCTTCTACAGGGGTGCGACCTACAGGGTGAGGGTTGAGGTGGAGGAAGCCCCCTGAGGCTCCCAGCAGCGCCGGCGCGCCTACCTGTAGTGCCTCGCCATCTCCTCGTTCTCCGGCATCCTGAGTATCTCCTCCCAGACCGCCTCCGCCTGCCTCTCGCTCCTGGTGCGGGGGTCGAGCATGAGCCAGTCGATGAGCGGCTGCCTGCCCCCCTCGAGGAAGGCCTCGATCGCCATCTCCGCGCGCATCATCCTGGGCCAGAGCACTAGGCGCAGGATCCTGCCGGGCAGCCTGAGCCCCTGGGGTCTCCTGACGCCGCTCCCGCCAACCTCGGCCGGTATCTCCACGGCCACGTTGTTGGGCAGTCCGTCTATGGCTCCCATGTTGAGCACGTTCACCTGGTAGACGGCTGGCGCGTCGTCGGCTATGGAGTGCATTAGCGGGACGACGGACTCGTCCGTCCGCCCCTTGGGGAAGAGCGGCGACAGGGGCCTGCGGGACTGCACGGCCTCCGAGATCTCCTCCAGCCACGCCTCCCCGTGGGCCAGGTAGATGCTCCACCCGATCTCGCTGTCCGGGCCGCCCGTCGGGCCGTACCAGCGCTGCTTGGTCTCGAGGTTCCAGTGGTACTTCCAGGTGCCCCCTCGGACCGTGTCGCCGACGGGGAAGAGGCCGTAGCTCCTGTACATGCCGACAGCCGCCGGGGACATCTGGATGTCGAAGGGGTTGGACTGCGTCCTCCTCCACTCCTCCCAGTACCTCTCCGCCCTCTCCTCGATCCAGCGGTCTATCAGGGGGTAGGCGTCCTCCCCCTCGTAGCGGAACTTCGTGAGCCATATGACGTGGTTGAAGCCGATCGCCTCGAACTCCACCTTCGCCGGGTCCAGGCCGATGGCCTGCGCGATCTCCTTGTAGCCCAGGTGGCCGTGGCACAGGCCCACGACCTTGAGCCTGGTCTCCCTCGAGAGCAGCGTGGTGAGCTCGAAGACGGGGTTGGCGATCTGGATGAGCCAGGCGTCCGGGGCGAGCTCCTCCACGTCCCTGGCGATGTCCAGCGCGAGCTTCCACTGGTAGTAGCCCCATATCGTGTGGTAGTCGCTGACCATGTTCCACTCCGTGCTGTTCACACCCCTGTAGTAGCCGTGCTTCTCCGAGATCGCGCGCATCCTCTCGTAGTACTGGTGCCCCCCGTACATCGCGGTGTTGATCACAAAGTCCGCGTCCCTGATCGCCTCCCTCCTGTCCTTCGTCGCCACGAACTCGTAGCTGGCGCCAACCTCCTGGGCGTAGCTGTCCGCGAAGGCCTTGATCAGCCTCAGCCTCTCATCGTTGATGTCCATCAGGTACACGCTGCTGCCGTAGAGCTCCGGGGTGTGCAGGAGGTCGTGGACGAGCTTGGTGCTCCACGCGACGCTCCCAGCGCCTATGACACCTATCTTGACCCTGGCCACTTGAACCCCCACCTAGGCGCTGGATAAATCCCTTACCGCTGTGAACCCCCGAGCCGCTTGGGCCGCACGCGGCAAGGATAAATAACTGCTCACCGCCTGCACCTTGATGGTTGAGCAGGACCACTACTCGAGGGGCTTGAGGCTCCTGAAGGGGTACGCAGAGCTGGCGCTCGCGTCGCAGGTCCTCGGCCTCGCAGCAGCCCTCCTGATCGCACCAGCCCTGGTGGGCTTCTTCGCGGAGCTGTCCCGGAACGGCTGGGCGGCCGCGCCCCCGCGCTTCTCGGGCTCCCTGACGCTGCTGGTGGTGGCCGGCGCGCTAGCCCTGGTGGGAGCTGCGCTGAACCTGGTCGCGGTGTACGCGCGCCTGATACCCGCGGGCGACAGCCTGGCCAGGTGGCGGGCAGTCTTCTCATCCCCCGCCAAGCTCATGAAGTACGGCTACTGGGCAGCCCTGGGGCTCGGCATCCTGACGGTAGTGGTCGCGGCGGCGAGCAT
>JAJHRT010000095.1 GCA_020833575.1 Thermofilum sp.
CCCAGGTAGCCAAAACGGCCGAGGCTACGAGGAGCTTCAGGGGCTACCTACCCCAGGTTAAGCTCGGCAGGGGGTACCCAGCAGCACCCTTGGGAGCAGGCCTGGTGCCCCTGGAGGAGCTCTCTGAGAAATTCAAGGTGAGCCAGGCGGCCATAGACTTCTCGAGGGCTTCCGGGCAGCCCCTCGACGTCACTGAGGGGCTGCAGGCAGCGGCTAGGCTCGCTCTACGCGAGGACGAGAAGATCAGGAACACCCTGCTGGGCACGCCGG
Organism: Thermofilum sp.; assembly: GCA_020833575.1. GTDB lineage: Archaea > Thermoproteota > Thermoprotei > Thermofilales > Thermofilaceae > Thermofilum. The sequence goes on from JAJHRT010000095.1 coordinate 271, forward strand.
GCACCCTCTCCCATAAGATTTCAAGCTGGGATGAGCCGGGTGCGGCTGTCAGGGAGGTTGGGGAGGCTGTGTCGAAGCTCGTTGCGGAGAGGCATGTCGGCCCCTACGTGCTCTTCGTGAGCCCCGCGAGGTACGTTAAGCTTCTCGCAGTCCACGAGAAGACGGGAGTGATGGAGCTCACAAGGCTGAAGGCCCTGGTGCGCGATGTGGTACCTACACCCGTGATGCCCGACGATGTAGCCGTACTGGTGTCCTCGACGCCCAGGGTCCTGGACGTGGTGATCGGAGCGGATACCGAGGTAGAGTACCTGGGGCCCGAGGACGGAGTGCACGTGTTCAGAGTATGGGAGACCATCGCTCTGAGAGTCTACGACCCGAGAGGCGTAGTAGTTCTCAAGCAAGGCTAGAACACTCTTTTTCTCCTCACTAGCATATTACTAGCATATTCTGGGTACGAGTACTCCTCGCGGTGGTTCGAGTATTCTGTGACCTCCAACGGGGGTTCTCAGCACGACCAAGCCCCTGAACTTCTCGCTCACCCTCACCTCCCCGATGATCCTGGCTTCCTCGAAGCCAGCAGCTCTGAGATCCTCCACGACGGCGTCCGCGCTGCCTGGCTCCACGCTGAGCACCGCTGCCCCCTCGCTCGCCAGGTAGAGGGGGTCTACGCCCAGCATCTCCGCGTACCTCTTCACGGGCTCTCTCACGGGCACGGACTCGCTGTCGACGACCATGATGGTCCCCGTGCTCCTCGCCCACTCGCTCAGTATCCCTGCGAGACCGCTCCTCGTGGGGTCGCGGGCTGCGTGCACGCTGTCCGCGTGCTTCTCCAGGACGCTGAGCAGCCGGGTGAGGGGCTTCGAGTCGCTCTTCAGCAGGCCCTGGGAGATCTCCTCCGCGCCGCCGAGCCCCATCTGCACGAGGAGTATTACAGCGCCGTGGTCGCCCACAGGACCTGTGACGACGAGCTTGTCGCCCGGCTTCGGCTTGTCCACTATAGGGCGCTTGGCAACCCCCAGGCCCACCGTGGTCACAACAACCTTGTCGAGCTGGCCCTTCGGCATCACCTTGAAGTCGCCCCCGATGAGCGCCACCCCCTCCTTCTCGAAGGTGGAGACCATCGACTCCACGATCTCCTCCAGCTGGCTGAGCGGGAAGCCCTCCTCTACAACGATCGTGTCCAGCGCGGCCACCGGCCTGGCACCCATCACCACAAGGTCGTTTATCGTGCCGGCCGCGGCTAGGCTGCCGATGTTCCCCCCGGGGAAGAAGGGCGGGTTCACCGTGTATGAGTCCACGGAGACGACAAGGTGGGTTCCATCGGGAAGCGGCACCGTCGCGCCGTCGTCAGGCCAGTCCAGCCCCACACCGCCTGCCACGCTCTTCACCCTCACCCGGGAGAACACGAGCGAAGCCAGCAGCTCCCAGGTCTCCTCCCCGCCCTGGCCCTGCGCCAGGGTGACAAAGCCCTCAGGCATACCACTGGAAAACCCCAGTGGCAGCGATAAAGGTTTCGGGAAGCCCTAGTAGGAGGAGCTCAGCCTCTCGGCCAGCTCCAGCACAGCCTGGTAGGTCTTAACCAGGGATGCCTCATCAGCCTCCTCGCCGAGAACCTCCTTGAGGAAGTTTATCTGCTCCAGAACGCCCTCCCTGGTCATCTTGGAGACGATCACCCCAGCGTGCACTATCACAACGTCCCCCTTTCTCACCCTCTCGCTCTCGATTCCGATGATCACCTCCCGCAGCAAGCCATCGCCGTAGTCCACTCTAGCCGTGTGCCCGTTCTCGTCGACCTCCACGACGACCGCTGGAACCCCCCAGCACATCCCATCGTCCAGCGAGCGCGAGGATATATCCCTTACCTCACTGCAGCGAGCCTCCCCATGTGACGGATCCGCCCAGGTTCTCCAGCTCTGCTGCGAGCTCCTTGGCCGCGATGTCAGCGGCGTTCTCCGCCTCCTCCCTGCTGCTGGCCGAGGCCTGGACGTACACCAGGAGCACTGGCCCCCGCGTCTCGTGGCCCTTCGGGTGCGTTTTAACGTAGATGCTTGGGTAGCGGTGGAGGAGCCTCTTCACGACAGCTGCAGCCGAGGACTCGGGGACGCCGACCACGGTGAATAGCCTCTCGGCTATGTGCCTCAGCGGCGCTACCTTGCGGAGCCTCGGCTCCACGTAGCCCTCCCACATCGCCTCGAGCTCGCTGGGCACCCCCGGCAGGCTCACCACGATTGTCTCGCCGTGCCTCAGCCAGCACCCCGGCGCCGTGCCGACAGGGTTGGGGATAGCCTCGCCGCCCTCCGGCAGGTACGCCATCTTGACCCTCTCGGGTGTCAGCGGGAGCCCCCTCTCCTCGTACCTCCTCCTCACCATCTCCAGCGCGTGCTCGTTCAGCACAAGCCTCCTGCCAGCGGCCCTTGCGACGGCCTCGAGGGTCACGTCGTCGTATGTGGGGCCGAGCCCGCCTGTGGTGACCACGAGGGCGGGGCGGCCCGAGAGGACTAGGGAGAGCCAGCTGGCGATTAGCTCGACGTCGTCGACCAGCGAGACGTTGCCCAGCACCTCGAAGCCCAGCAGCGTCAAGCGTCGGCCGAGGTAGGCAGCATTCGTGTTCACAACCCTCCCCGTGACGACCTCCGTCCCCAGCGTGAAGAGCCAGGCCTTCATCGACGGAAGGAAGCAATGGCAAGTATATTAGCTCGCGCGTGGAAAGCGCGGCGGGGAGCCTGGGCCCCCGGGGGAAGCGGGTGAGCTTCGCGAAGTACGCAGCCCTGGTCAAGAACCTGAGGGGCGTCGTGCTCCTCAACCCCCGGGAGGAAGGGGCTCTGCGGAGCTTCGAGTGGCTGGTCAAGCGCTTCAGGTACAGGAACCTGGGTGTTGCGCCATCGCTCCTCAGCAGCTCCAGGGACGTGCTCGCCAGGTACCTGGGCGGCAAGCCTCTCCGGGAGCTAGCCCTCCCCGTGGCAGCGCTGGAACCCCTTCCCGAGGTGCTCGCGAGCGCCCTCAGCCTACCTCTCGAGGTTGCCGAGACTCTCGTCTACGCGTCCTCCTACGTCTCGCCGGCGCTGCTCATAGGCCGCAGCTACCTGGACCACCTGGCCAGGGTGGCTGCCGGGGTCGTGAGGAGGTGCAAGGAGATGGACACTCGGTCCTGGAAGCTCCACCTGAGGATTGCCGACTACACGGCGCTCGACTTCTACGAGAGGTGCGTGGACGAGGCCCTCTCCGTCATCGACGGCGCTGAGCCCCAGCCGGTGCTGGAGGCCAGGGCTGGGAGGGTGAGGAAGGACGCCAAGCGGTACTGGAGGATCATGTGCGATGCCGGGGAGGTCTTCCTCGTCTACGTGGACAACCTCGACCTGGCGGTGCGGGCGGGAGTCATCGGGAAGGTGGGGCGCGACGCCGCGGCAGCCCTCTCGATAGTGCCCGTCGTCTACGTACCGCCCGGCGCGGGCGGGTAGCTTTCGGGCCTTAGCTCCTCGAGCGCAGCGCGGAAGAGGAAGTAGGTGACCAGGAGGAGGGCCAGCGCGATCAGCATTGCCGCTACCATCAGGTAGGGCGCGAGGGGGCCCACCCCGAAGCAAACGGGTACGAAGAATACGAGGACGCACCCGGCGACCCCAGCCCCCCCGGCTCCCGCGGCGAGCAGGGGCAGCAGCGCGGCTAGGAAGGCGAGGATGACGCCCACCGCTATCAGGGCTAGCCCCAGCCTGGCGAGCTTCATCTGCCCAGCCACGGGTAGCTCACCACCAGGAAGAGGATTATCGAGAGGGCTGTCAGAACTATCGCCGCGACCAGGAGGGCTCTCGTAACTCTCTCGCTGGTGCCGAAGGCCAGGGGGACGG
>JAJHRT010000096.1 GCA_020833575.1 Thermofilum sp.
AGCAGGGCTGTCACAGTTCACTACTCCGCCTACTACACCGGACGGCAGTGGTAAGGCGCTGCCGCGCGGGGGGCTGATGGCAGCGGGGCGGCCTGAGGCAGCCCACGCCCTGGTCGTGGAGCCCTACGGCCTAAGGGTGGCTGCGCGCCGCGGGGAGACCATCCTCAGCGCCTTCAGGAGGTCTGGGATCCCGATCAGGAGCGAGTGCGGCGGGAGAGGTCTATGCGGGAAGTGCCAGGTGGTACTGCGTGAGGGGGCCGCTGTCACCCCGCCCACCAGGCAGGAGGAGAGGCTCCTCGGCGGGGAAGCCCTAGCGAGAGGCTACAGGCTGGCCTGCCAGGCGGCTGTCCTGGGAGACCTCAAGGTCTACGTGCCGCCCGAGAGCAGGAGCGTCCTCCTCCAGGTGGCGAGCAGAGGCGTGGCGCGGGCGGTGAGGCTGAGACCTCTAGCGCGCAGGATACGCGTCGAGCTCCAGCCCCCCTCCCTCAGGGACGTCCTGGCCGACTGGGAGCGTCTCAAGCAATCGGTGGAGGCGCGCGCAGGGCGCCCCGTGCGGCTCGATCCCGAGCTCCTACCCAGCCTGCCCGCTAAGCTGAGGGAGCTGGGGTGGAGGGTGGGTGCTGTCCTGTGGAGGGGCGAGCTGGTGATCGACGTGGTAAAGCCTGGGGAGGGGGAGGGCTACGGGCTGGCGGTGGACATTGGCACCTCGAAGATCGTGGTGCACCTAGTAGACCTCCACACCGGCGAGACGGTTGCGGAGGCTAAGGCGGAGAACCCGCAGGTCTTCGTGGGGGAGGATATCGTCGCGCGCATGACCTACGCGCTGCGGGAGCAGCAGGGCCTCGCGGAGCTGAAGCGCCTAGTAGTCGAAGCGGTGAACAACCTCGCAGCGGCTGCCATCAGCTCCGGGGGTGTGAGCGCGGGTGAGGTCCTGGCCACGGTCCTTGTGGGGAACACCGTGATGCACCACCTAGCCCTCGGGATAGATGTCAGGGGCTTGGCAGCGTCCCCCTTCGTCCCCGCGGTGCGAGGCACTGTGGACGTGCCAGCGGGCTTCGTGGGGCTGAGGTACGGCAGGCGGGCTGTCTTCCCCCCGGTCATAGCGGGCTACGTGGGCAGTGACGCCGTCGCGGACCTGGTCGCCACTGGTATGCACGAGGAGCACGAGCCCGCCATGCTGCTGGACATAGGAACAAACACGGAGGTAGTCCTGAACACTGGGGAGGAGCTGCTCGCGTGCACAGCCCCCTCGGGCCCTGCCTTCGAGGGCGGGCACCTCAGGTTCGGGATGAAGGCGGCTGTAGGCGCTGTGGACAGGGTGGAGATGAGCGGCGGGGAGGTCCGGTACAGCGTGATCGGCGGTGCCAAGCCACTGGGCCTGTGCGGCTCCGCGTACATAGACTTCGCAGCTGAGGCTCTGCGCGCCGGCCTCCTGGATAGCCGCGGCTTCTTCAAGCGCGACTCAGGCGACGCGCGGCTCAGGAGGGGTGAGGCTGGGTACGAGTACGTGGTAGTCCCCGCAGGCGAGTCCGCGAGCGGTCACGACATAACGGTGTCCGAGAAGGATCTCAGCGAGCTGAGGCTGGCCAAGGCGGCGGTCTACGCGGCAGCCATGGTCCTGCTGGAGGAGGCCGGCCTCAGGCCGGAGGACCTCAGGAGGGTTTACGTGGCAGGGTCCTTTGGCTACGGCCTGAGAGTGGAGAACGCCGTCAGGATAGGCCTTCTCCCGCCTGTTGACCCCTCGGTGGTCCTCCAGGTGGGGAACACCGCGGTGGAGGGGGCGCGGCTCATGCTTGTGTCAGAGGATGCGCTCGAGGAGGCTGAGAGGATCGCCGCGTCCACGAGGTACGTGGAGCTGACGGCCGCCGAGAGCTTCCCGAGGTACTTCAGGAGGGGGTTGAGGTTCCCGTAGCGCCCCAGCGCGCGCCGGAGCCTTTCACCACCTTGCTCACAACGGGCCTTGCCCAGTCTCCCTTGGCGATCCAGGCCAGCATGAAGCCACCTCCAATGATGTTGCTAGCCATGATGGCGAGCCACACGCCCAGCGACCCCATGCCGAGCTGTATCGCGAGGAGGTAGCTGCCTGCCACCCGAATGAGCCAAAGCCTGACCATGCCGATCACTGTGGGGACTAGTGTGTGGCCTGAGCCCCTGCCTGCAGAGTTCCCGGCCATGAAGATTGCGAAGAAGGGGAGCCCGACCAGGATCGTCTCCAGGAACCTCACGCTCTCCTCCACGACCTCTGGGCTCGACGCGAAGACTCTCACCAGCTGGACGCGGAACACGTAGACGAAGGCTGCGCCAGCCGCTACTGCCGCTGCGATGAATGCAGAGGCCTTCAGCGCGACCTCCCGGGCCCTCCTGGCATCTCCAGCCCCCAGGCTCTGCCCCACCATCGTTGATATGGCGCCCAGGAGGCCCCAGAGCATGCCATCAGCTATGTCCAGCACGACGAAGCCTATCGAGTAAGCCGTCGCCACGACGACCCCCAGCATGTTGACAATCCTCTGCTGCAGCATGAAGGCCAGGCTGTTGGTGGACATCATCACGAATACAGGCGAGGAGATTCCGAGCACGAGTCTCACCCACTCCGCTGTGAAGCTGAGGTCAAAGCCTAGCTTCAGCCAGCCGAACCTCCTCCTGAGGAGCAAGTGGTAGCCCAGGAGAGTGATCACCTTCCCCAGGACGTCTGTAGCCGAGGCGCCCACGACGCCCAGCCTGGGGAAGGGGCCTATGCCCAGCACTAGGAAGGGGTCCAGTACGATGTTCACCGTTAAGGCGAGCACGTTTATGGCCGAGGGAGCTCTCGTCTCCCCGAAGCTGTTCAGGAGCGTTGACAGGGGCGTGACAGCGGCCATCAGCGCGGAGTCCAGCGACATGACGGCGGAGTACAGCATGACGTAGTCGAAGATCTCCCTGGGCGTCATCACGACGTGCTGGAAGATGAGTGGTCTCAGCAGGAAGAACGCTGTACTCAGCGAGACCCCCAGCGCGAGGCTCGCTGTGAAGAACCTCGAAGCCTCTACCCTGACTACGTCGTAAGCCCGCGCCCCCACGAGCTGCGAGAGAACCGCCGAGCCTGCTGCGCTCAGCGCGTTGACGGCGGCGCTGAAGAGCATGAGAACCGGGAAGACCTGCCGCGGGACGGCGATAGCCTTCTCATCGTACATGCTGAGCCAGAGCGAGTCAGCAACACCGTACGCCACGTGGACAAGCTGCACTACCATCGGGGGTAAACCCAGCCACAGGAGTGTGCGCAGCACAGGGCCATTGAGTATCCTCTCCCTGTAGCTATCGAGCCTGGCCTGCCCAGGTAGCTTGCTCATCCGGCTTCGCGAGTCGAAACCCACAGGCACCTCAATGAAAAATTTTCACTCCAAGCTGCCTGGGAAAATTTACCGAGCTTTCCCAGTTTTTATAGAAGAAAGTACCATAAGATAGGGGAAATGGATAAAAGCTATCCCTCATCGCTCCCGGGGAGAATGTCCGAAGTTCCCAGGCTGATGTGCACTCAGCACCCCGACTCCACAGTCAAGGTCACCGCGCAGATGGAAGTCGAGGAAGCCGTAGCCTCCTTCACCACGTACGGCTGCGATGAGGTGATGGTGGACTACGAGGGGAAGCTGACTCCCTACAGCCAGCCCCGAGAAGTAGCTAAGGCCGCGGTGGAAGCGGGCCTGCCCTTGGGAGAGGGTTTCACGATCACAGTCAGGTTGCCGAACCCCCGGCTGGAAGGTGAGGAGAGGTTAGTGCTCGCACTTACTGCCGCAGCTCTGGCGAACAAGTACGCGGGCGCGGTTCTCGGCGTTCAGGCGGTGAAGTGGCTTGTCGTACCGATGCTCGAAGACCCCAAGGAGATGATCTCTGTGCGCTCTGCGGCTCTGAGCGTTTGGAAGGCGCTCGAAGCGGGAGGGGAGCCCCGGCTAGTACCCCTCCTCGAGAGTGTGGAGAGCCATATGAGAACCGGGGAGTACCTCTCGGTGCTTACCCAGCTATACGGCGACAGGCTGGAGGGGCATCCGCTCCGCGTGTTCGTGGGGAAGAGCGACGCCGCAGTAATGAGTGGGCACGTGGCATCCGCCCTCTCGGTGAAGTATGCCCTCTGGGAG
>JAJHRT010000097.1 GCA_020833575.1 Thermofilum sp.
GGAGCCCCCGGTGCAGATCGCTTAAAATCCCTTGCTTATTCGCAGGCTCTAGTAGCCCTGATCCGGGCCCACCAGGTTCAGCGGCTCCTCGCCTCTGAGGAAGCGCAGGACGTTCTCAGCGGAGAAGCGCAGGCAAGCCTCCCTTGCCCGCCTGGTCCACCCGGCTTTGTGCGGTGTCGCGATGACGTTCGGGAGCTTGTGCACCCCCAGCGGCGAGGGCCAGCCCTCCTCGGGCGGGTAGCGCCACCAGACGTCCAGCCCCGCGCCGGCTATCCAGCCCTCGCGGAGGGCCTTTAGCAGCGCGTGCTCGTCGACCACGGCTCCGCGCCCCACGTTGATCAGGAAGGACCCCTTCTTCATGGCCCGCAGCTCCCTCTCGCCTATCAGCCCCCTGGTCTCCTCGGTAAGGGGCAGGGCGATTACCACGAAGTCCGCCTCGCTCAGGACCCGGGGGAGGTCGTCGAGCCCCCCGACGAAGTCCGCCAGCTCGTCGGGCCTAGGGCTCTTCCTGATGGCCAGCACCCTCATGCCGAAGGCCTTGGCAAGCCTGGCAACCTCCCTGCCTATGCTGCCGTACCCCACCACGGCGAGCGTCGAGCCCTCGAGGTCTGCCAGGAAGCTCTCCTCAGTGTAGCCCCGCCAGGCACCGCGCTTCACCTCGTCGTTCTGCTCGACAACCCTCTTAGCCAGAGCCAGGAGCAGCGCGAAGGCGTGCTCAGCCACAGCCCGCGCGTTGCAGCCCTTGGCGGAGGCCACCCTGATCCCGCGCTCTGCCAGAGCCTTCACGTCGAGCTGGTCCACGCCCGCGGCTGGGACCTGGACGAACCTGAGGCTGGGCGCCCTCGCCAGCGCCTCGTCGGGCAGCCTGAACGCTATAGCGGCGACCGCGCCCTCTATCCCCTCGTAGGAGCCCGGCCGCATGTACACGACCTCCGCGCTGCCTCCCAGCACGCTGTCGATAATCCTCCTCTCCCACTCGGCCAGCTTGAGGGCGACGAAGACCCTGCCCACGCGCTCCACGTGCAGCGGCGCTTTCTTAAGCCTTCCTGAGCGCGGCCTCGAGCGCTCTGAGGAAGGCTTCCATGTCCTCCCTCCTCCCGACGGTGACCCGGACGTGGTGCGAGAGCTCCTCGAACCACCTGCCCAGGCACGTGACCAGGATGCCTTCCTCCTCGAGGGCTCTGCTCACAGCGTCGCACGGCTGCTCGAGCCGCGCTAGGACGAAGTTCGTGCTGCTCTCCGGCGTTGGGGCGCCGAGCTTCAGGAGCTCTTTCCTCAGCCACTCCCTGACCTCCACTATCCTGCGCACAACCGACCTGACGTAGTCCATCGACCTCAGCGCGCCTAGTGCAGCCGCCTGGGACAGCAGGGAGACCTCGTAGCCGGGCCTGAGGCGCGCTAGCAGCTCCTTGGCGCGCACGCTTGAAATCGTGTAGCCGATCCGCGCGCCAGCCAGGCAGAAGGCCTTGGAGAGGCTTCTGAGCACCACCACGTTCCCGAGCTCGACAGCGGCGTCCTTGAAGGTGACGCCTGAGAACTCGTAGTAGGCCTCGTCGAGGAAGACCATCCTGGCCCGCTTCGCCAGCCTCGCCAGCAGGTCCCCGTCGCGGAGAACGATGTTGCCGGTGGGGTTGTTGGGGTTGGCGAGGTAGACGAGCCTGCCCCCCGCGGCCTTGAGCAGCTCCTCCCCTTCGAGCGAGAACTCGGGCCCCCGCAGCCGCACGGGAACAAGCCTCACGCCGAGGGACCTCGCCAGCTCGTACACGAGGAAGAACGTGGGGTGCGCGACCACCACCTCCAGGCCCAGGGCCTTCGCGAGCGCGAGCATTACCAGCAGAGCCTCCGAGCTGCCAGCGTACAAGTCCAGGTTCTCGCGCTCCACGCCCGCGTAGGCGCTCAGCTCGTCGAGGAGCTGCTCCTCCAGCTCCTCGACCTCGTACAGGTTCAGCAGGCCGGCGTACCTGCTGACAAGCTCGCTGACGAGGGGTGGCGGCGGGTAGGGGGACTCGTTCATGTGAAGCCGCAGGCGCATAGCGTGCACCTGGTAGTGCCGCGTTACGCTCTTTAACCTAAAAGGTGTTGCTGAATGTTAAATGGCTGTTAGGTGGTCTGTCAAGGTGCTGCGGGAGTGGGTTGAGCGCTGCGCCGAGCTGGAGGGGTGGGAGAGCTGCTCCCGCGCAGTGGAGGAGGCATACGGGAGGTGGCAGTACAAGGTCCCGTACGCGTTCTTCTCCGAGAGGGTGTTCAGGGACGTCCTTCTCAGGATGCCCTCCAACAAGGCGTGGAGCGCGTACGAGCTCCTCTGCCAGAGCCGGGGGGAGATCCCCTTCGACGAGGAGCTTTACACACTCTTCGAGATGATTTTCACGAAGGTTCTAGAGAGCCCCACCACACCCGAGAACAAGATCCACGCGAGGGGGATTCTGGAGGTCGTACGGCTGGCAAAGCTCCTCTCAAGCCCCATACTCAGGGAGTGAATCCGCGCTGATCTGCTGGAAAGGGAGGTCGCTTCAAGCCCTGTATAGCGCGTGCTAGTGCTCATTGAAGCCTTTAGGCGCGGGGGCTCTTCTGAGGGCAAACCGCGAGCCAAAGGGCTTCCACAGAGGTATGCAGCGTGGGTAGAGCGGGTAGTGAAAGTTTTATTTTCTTACCCGGGGTGGGATATCGTGAAAGACAATGACCTCCTTGGATATTCCAGGCATTGTCAAGGCGTACCGGGAGCGCTCCTTGAGGGAGGCGAGGGGTGAGGTCTCGCTGAATCCTCCTTCCGAGAGCTTCACCTTGATGGACCTCCTCGCTCCCGAGAGGCCGACTTTCCAGGAGCTCAACCCCGACGACCCCGTCTACGTTGCCACGTTCAGGTTCCTGAGGTGGTCTGAGCCGCGCGAGATCGGTGAGAGGGCGATGAGCATAGTGCTCTTCAGCGCTGGGAGGTCTCTGGGGGAGAGAGCGGTTGAGAGCGGGCTTGTGAGGAGCGTGGAGGACATAGCTGCCTTCGCGTACAACCAGAGGATAGGCCTGGTGGACATCGTGGAGCTGAACGGGGAGAGGGGGCTTGTGCACGTCTACGAGTCCATATCGAGCGCGGGCATACCCAACATAGGTAGGGCTGTCTGCCACTTCGAGAGAGGGTTCCTCTCAGGGGTTCTCTCAGCCCTGCTGAAGCGAAAGGTTTACGTCAGCGAGGTCAGGTGCTGGGGTACAGGGTACACGCACGACGCCTTCGAGATAAAGTTCGCCTAGGCGCGCGCCGGGAGCTAGCTCTCCCACCCTCGGAGCCCCGGCGAGGACCACCCCTCACGCGCCGGGTGCGCACCCCAGGGCTCTAAGGCCTTCCTCGAGCCTTCCCTCAAGCTCCAGCGGCGCCGCGCCCTCGAACTCCACCAGCTGGACTCGCGTGAAGCCGTAGCTGTTGAGAAGCTCCACCAGCTTCTTGCCAGCTGCACCCCAGCCGTAGGAGGACAGCACGACCACGGGCATACCCCTCTTCTGGGGTAGCTTCTCCCCGATGGCTCTCAGAACGTGGTAGGCTAGGGGGTGAGCACCCGCCTCGTAGGTGGGCGCGCCCACGACCAGCAGCTCGGCGTCTGAGATGTCCACCAGGACCTCGCTGAGAGGCGCCCGCTCCTTATCCGTGAACGCGTGCCTGACGACTCTCATGCCTTTCGACTCCAGCACTGCGGCAGCCCTCTCAACGGCCTTCTCCACGTTGCCGTACATGGACACGTAGAGCAGGACAGCTTTCCCGGGATCGGGCTGCCCCGAAGCCACCTTGAGGTACTCCTCGACAACCCACCTGGGGTTGCCCCGGTAAACGGTGCCGTGGCCCGGGGCGATGATCCTGGGCTTCAGGCCGAGGCTCTCCAGCTTGGCGACGCCCTTGGGGACCCAGTCTATGTAGTGCCCTATCACCGTGACCACGTACTTCCTCACGTACCTGGAGAGCCTGCCGAGGTCAGCCTGGTCGTCGAAGAGCGGGGGCAGCGAGTAGCTGCCGAACACGTCGCAGGTCAGCAGAACGCCCTCTTCCTCGACGAAGGTCACCATCGTGTCAGGCCAGTGGAGCCATGGGGTGTGCACGAAGC
>JAJHRT010000098.1 GCA_020833575.1 Thermofilum sp.
CAGGGACAAGAGCCTCGAGCCCTACATCTCGCTCAAGCCCGTCCTGGTGCCGCACTCCGAGGGCAGGCACGCCAAGAGAAGGTTCGGGAAGGCCAAGGTCTCGGTGGTGGAGCGCCTCATCAACATGATGATGAGGCCCGGCAGGAACGCTGGGAAGAAGATGCTGGCCACGAACATAGTGAAGAGGGCCTTCGAGCTCATCGAGCTCAAGACGGGGAAGAACCCGATCCAGGTGCTCGTCTGGGCCATCGAGAATGCCTCCCCAAGGGAGGAGACGACGCGCGTCATCTACGGCGGCATCCTCTACCACGTCTCCGTGGACGTCTCCCCGCAGAGGCGCGTCGACCTGGCGCTCAGGTTCATAGCCGAGGGAGCCAGGCTCTGCTCGTTCAACAACCCCAAGCCCATCGAGGAGTGCCTAGCGGACGAGATCATCGCCGCTGCTTACGGCGAGGCTAACAGCTACGCGATAAGGAAGAAGGAGGAGATGGAGAGAATAGCGATGGCGGCGAGGTAGCCTTCCGAGCCTCGAACCCCTACGCGCGCTAGGCTTAAACGCCTCTGGTACCGGTTTACCCGCGTATGTCGAGTGAGATCGAGATATGGGTTGAGAAGTACAGGCCGCGCTCCCTCGACGAGATTGTGGACCAGGAGGAGATCGTCAGGAGGCTCAAGGAGTTCGTAAGGACGAAGAGCATGCCGCACCTCCTCTTCGGGGGGCCGCCTGGCACAGGTAAGACCACCGCAGCGCTAGCGCTGGCGCACGACCTCTACGGGGAGAACTGGCGGGACAACACCCTGGAGCTGAACGCGAGCGACGAGAGGGGGATAGACGTGATCAGGAGCAGGATAAAGGACTACGCGAGGACACTGCCCATCGGCGACGTCCCCTTCAAGCTCGTCATCCTCGACGAGGCCGACAACATGACGAGCGACGCGCAGCAGGCCCTGAGGAGGACGATGGAGCTCTTCAGCAGGAACACGAGGTTCATACTCATCGCGAACTACGTGTCGAAGATCATCGAGCCGATACAGTCGCGCTGCGCGGTCTTCCGCTTCCAGCCCCTGCCCAAGGGCTCCGCGATAGAGCGCCTGCGCTGGATCGCCAAGAACGAGGGCCTGGAGGTGGACGAGGAGGCGCTCGAGGCGATATGGGAGGAGAGCCAGGGCGACCTGAGGAAGGCGATAAACACCCTGCAGGCGGCATCCGTCCTGAGCAGGCACGTCACAGTGGACACAGTCTACGCAGCCCTGGGCAAGGTCAGGCCCAAGGAGGTCAGGGAGATGCTGGAGAGCGCTGTCAAGGGCGACCTGGTGGGGGCTAGGGAGAAGCTCCGCGTGCTCCTCTACAACTACGGCCTATCCGGCCTGGACATCGTCAGGCTCGTCCACCGCGAGGTGCTCTCGTCCAAGTCCCCCCTGCGCCTGGACAACGTGACCCTCGCGGACCTCCTCGTGCTCATAGGCGAGACCAATTACAGGATCGTGGAGGGGGCTGACGACGAGATACAGCTGATGGCGCTGCTCTCGAAGATCGCGCTGCTCGCCAAGAGCGGGAGAAGCTAGCTATGAGCGCCCGCGAGCTGCCCTGGACCGAGAAGTACAGGCCCCGCAGGATACTGGACGTCGCGGGCAACGAGGAAGCCAAGAAGAAGTACGTCGCCTGGATCAACAGCTGGGTGAGAGGCAAGCCCACCAAGAAGGCAGCGCTGCTCTACGGCCCTCCCGGTTGCGGCAAGACGAGCATAGTCTTCGCCACAGCGCAGGAGTTCAACTGGGAGCTCATAGAGCTCAACGCGAGCGACGTCAGGTCCAGGGAGGCGATCGAGGCCAGGGTCTTCTCCTCCTCCCGGACGGGCTCCGTCGCGGGCTACGCAGGCAAGATAATCCTGCTCGACGAGGTCGACGGCATCTCCCCGAGGGAGGACGCGGGAGGCCTGCAGGCAATCCTCGACCTCATAGAGAGGTCGGCCTACCCCGTCGTCCTCACAGCCAACGACCCCTGGGACCCCAAGCTGAGGCCGCTCCGCGACGTGTGCGAGCTGATAGAGTTCAAGAGGCTCGGCAAGAGGGACGTAGTGAAGGTGCTGGAGAGCATCTGCGCCAAGGAGGGCATAACCTGCGATAAGGAGGTGCTCTCGGCCATCGCCGAGAACGCGAAGGGGGACCTCCGAGCGGCGATCAACGACCTCCAGACCCTGGCGGCGGGGAGGAAGAGCATCTCGCTCGCAGACCTCCAGGTGCTCGGCGAGCGCGCGGAGCAGGAGAGCATGTTCGAGGTCGTCAGGACCGTCCTCACGGCGAAGACCCCGGAGCAGGCCCTGTCCGTCACCAGGCTGCCGTCGCTGGACTACGAAATGCTCCTCCAGTGGCTCAGCGAGAACGTGGTCTACCAGTACGAGCCCAGCCTGCAGGCGATAGCAGACGCCTACGACGCGCTGTCGTGGGCCGACGTGATGCTCAGCAGGATGAAGCGCGAGCAGCAGTGGGCGCTCCTGTCCTACGCCCTAGAGCTCATGACAGCGGGCGTCGCGAGCGCGAGGCAGAGGCCGCCCTTCAAGTTCGTCAAGTACAACTTCCCCGAGAAGCTGCGGCTGCTGTCGAGGATGAAGGAGCAGCGCGAGAAGTTCAGGCGCGCGGTCAGGCTCGCCGCCCGCAACCTGCACGTCTCGACATCCACCTTCAAGACCGAGATCCTGCCGTACATCAAGGTGATCTACGAGCACGACAGGAAGAAGGGCGAGGAGCTCCTGGAGAAGCTGGGGGTCAGGAGGGAGGACCTCGAGGTTGTGCTCAGAGGCTAGAGCGCTCGCCCTCCACCCCCTGGCCTGAGGCCTCCCTGGTGGCGATCTCCCTCTCGATCAGGCTCGTTAGCAGTTTCTCGAGGTAGTCGAGAGGCACCCTGGAGATGCCGACGAAGGAGATCTGCGTGGTCCTCCCCCTCGTCACCCCGCTCTCGACCCTAGCCTCTATGATCCCCATCCTCTTGAGCCGCTGGACACGCTCCCACACGCTCGTGTGGCGCAGGGGCTTCTCGTCGTACCTCGCGCATATGTCCTCGTACTCGAGCTCCACGTCCCCTATGCTGACGTACGCCCTGCTCTTCTCCATGAGCAGCACCCTGGTGATCGCCAGGAGGAGCAGCTTCTCGTGCAGGTCCAGCTTCTCGAAAACCTCCTCGTCCAGCTCGGCGGGCAGAACACCCCTGCTTATCACCTCGCGCACGTCAGCCGGCAGTATCACCTCGCGCCCCTCGCTCTCCGCCTTCAGCGCGGAGAAGTAGAGCACCTTTATCGCCATCCTCGCGTCCCCGAACCCCCTCTTCGACTCCGGGTCGTAGCCCACAGCCGAGGCTATCATCTCGATCACGTCGTCGGACACCGCGCTCTCCCTGATGGCCTTGTCCAGCAGCACCCTGTTCCAGAGGATATCCCTGAGCTGCTGAGCCGTGTAGGGCTCGAACTTCAGCACGGAGGCGGCGAGCGAGCTCCTCACAGCGTCCTCGATGAGGAGGGAGCTCTCGCTGAACCGCCGGAAGATCGCAATGAGGCCCACGCCGATGTTGACCTCGGAGTGCAGCTCGTGCGCCCGCGTCAGGGTGTAGAGGACAGCGTTCCCGTCCTCCTGGCGCACAAGCACGTCAGCCTCGTCGAGTATGACGAGGAGGTTGTAGTCGTTCCTGCCGAAGAACTCGAAGATGTACCATGAGAGCTCGTCTGCTGAGAACCCCCTCCTCGGTATCGTCAACCCGCCGTCGCTACCAATCTTGCGCATGACCTGGTACCTCGTCCTGTGCTCCTGGGCGTTCACGTAGCTCACAACCAGCGGCGGGATCCTCTTCCTCTCCCTAGCCTCCACCGCGAGGAACTCCCCGATCTTCCTGGCCACGGCCGTCTTGCCCGTCCCCGCGGGCCCGTCGAAGATCACCGCGTGGACAACGCGCTTCTCCCCCTTGATCACAGGCCTGAGCACGCGGAGGGTCTCCTCTATCTGCCTCTCCCTGTGCTGCAGCTT
>JAJHRT010000099.1 GCA_020833575.1 Thermofilum sp.
GGCAGGATCTCCCTTATCTCCACGGCGGTTACCTTCACGCCCCATCTCGCAGTCACCTCGTCGAGCTTCTCGCGTAGCACCTCGTTGATGTACTCCCTCTTGGCAAGCACATGGTCGAGGTCTATGTCGCCCACGACGGCTCTGAGCGTTGTCGTAGCGATCCCCACGGCAGCCCCTCGGAAGTCCGCTACCTCGATCACGCTCTTCTTCGGGTCCATCACGCGGAAGTAGATCAGGAAGTCGATGTCGACAGGGGCGTTGTCCTTGGTGATGCAGGTCTGCTTTGTAACCTCTATGTACTGCTCCCGCAGGTCCACGACTATCCCCTTGTCAATGAATGGGACCAGTATCACGAGACCGGGTCCTGCGACCCCGATTACGCGCCCCAGGCGCAGCACGACCAGGCGCTGGTACTCCGGGACTATCTTGATATTGGGCGCGATTATCGCCACGACTACTGCGAGAACTAGGAATAACAGGAAGATGTCTAAGGGTGTCATCCCTCCATCAAGTATGTTTGCATGGCGCGCTATTTATCCTTAAGCCTTTCCACGCGCAACGTTAGACCATCAACCCCGACAACCCTCACCGCGCTTCCAGGTGGTATCTCCTCGCTGCTGACAGCGCTCCACAGCTCGCTCTCGACGAGCACAACGCCTCCCTGCGGCGTGATAGCTGTGCGCGCGATCCCCGTCTTGCCGACCAGCCTCTCCTCCAAGGAGGGGGCGCGCAGCCTCAAAGCCTCAGCCCCCTTCATGATGACTACGGCTAGGAGACCGCAGAGCACAGCTACTGCCGCCAGCGCGGCTGCGGCTGAGACTGAGAGGGCGAAGGGGCTGCTGTAGTACACCAGCAGGATTGCCAGCAGGAGCAACACTGCCCCGGACACGCCGAAGACCTGAACCCCTGGCTTCAGGAACTCCAGCACGAGGAGGGCTGCCCCCAGCAACGCGAGCAGCGCGGCTGCCAGGCTAAGGCCGACGACGTTGAACGTGTAAAGCGCCAGGAGCACCAGCACTGCTCCAGCTACACCCCAGCCCTGGAATCCCGCTACGTGGAACTCGAGCGCGAGGAGCAGTGCGCCGAGGAGCAGGAACGCGATCGCGAGTAGGGGGTTGAATATCAGCGAGTAAACATCCCTAAGGAGGTCGGGCTCGACGGGCTCGGCGGCGGCTCCAGAGAGCCCCTCCTTGCCCAGCAGCTCTTCCAGGCTCTCGGCAAGCCCATCCGCGACGCCGAGCTTCACCGCCTCATCGGCCGTGAGCGCCCTCGCCTCGTAGACCATGCTCCTCGCCAGCTCCGTGGCGTTAGCAACCCCCCTGCGCTCCAGCAGGCCGGCCAGGCGCGAGGAGACGTACTCCATCACCTTCTCATCGGGCGGGGACGGCTTAGCCGCCCCTATGACGGCGCCGCGCGAGAGGTAGAGCTTCTGCGCAGCAAGAGCTACCAGGGTTGCCGCCGAGACGGCCTTGGATCCGGGAGGCACCCACGCCAGGGTGCGGCATCTGCACGAGAGAATCTCCTCCGCGATGCTGTCCGCGGACCTCAGGTAGCCGCCGTAACTGTTCAGCACTACTACGAGCACTCCCCCCTGGGCCTCGTTCACCGCCTTCCTGGTGAGGTAGACGAGCCCCTCGTCTATGGTTCCCTCCAGGCGCACCACGATAACTCTGGAGGGCTGGGCGAGGATCAGGGCGGCTGCGACCAGCAGGTTAATGAGCACCAGCGCGGAGACTCTCCCACGCATCCCACCTCAGCGCCTGCGCTGCTCAGATATAGTCTTTGCTCAGCCGAAGACGAGAACAGCGATCACCGCTGTTGCACACGTAGCGATAACGTTCGTCACCTCATTCGTCACAAGCCTTAAGCCGTGGGCGAGCTTAGTCCTTGACCCGCACCTGTGCACCGGCTTGTCCGTGTAGACTCCGCAGGACTCGCAGAAGTACTTCGCCTGCAGAGCCGCGCCGACAACGCTGTCCAGCAGCTCGCCGGCCCAGCCCAGGAGGGCTAGGAGGGCGGCTTGATACACGTTGATGCTCACGCCGAGCAGCGGCGAGAGAGCCCAGGCCACCAGCGCTACGAGCGCCGAGCCGGCTACCGATGCTGCCTCGCCCAGGAGCGTCACACCCCCCGAGGTGCCGGGCTCGATTGGCAGCCTAGGGTTTAGCACCAGCTTGGGCTTGCTTTTTGAGAGCGAGCCTACCTCAGCCGCCCATGTATCGGCATTCGACGCCGCGAGCACGGCTATTGCTGCGAGCGCAAACGGGGATGAGCGCTCGTTAGGCGTGGCAGCGGCGAGTAGGCTTAGCAGGGCTGCGACCCCTCCGGCGCCGAGCACCTGAGCCGCGCCCCTTCCCTTCCTGCTCTCCGCCGCCCCCATCTTCTCCTTAGCCGCGTAGCCCAGCCGCGTCAACGCGCTGGAGGACAGGAAGAACGTTAGCGCGGCGGCGAAAACCGCTGGACCAGGCATCATGTAGACACCAGCCAGTAGGAGGCTCAGCAAGGCGGCTTTCGCATCGAGTGCCTTAGCCCTGTAAGCCAGCGCGGCAAGCGGCAAGCCCACGAGCAACCCTGCTGCGAAGTTCCAGGCGAGGTTCTGCACGAAGGGCGCTCCCGCTCTTCCCTTCTAAAACCTTTTTCCGCGCTACAGCGTGAAGACAATCCTCTCGTAGCCCTGTATCTTCTCCCCCTCTTCCAGCTTTACTGCGACGATGTTCGGCGCGAGGAGGGCCACGTCGCCCGACATTTCCACGCTCTTAACCCGCGAGCCTGGCGGGAAGAACCAGTAAGCGGATATAGGGTACTCGGCAACCTCCTCCTCGTAGATGTTCTCGTAGTAGTTCTCCCCCTTGACGGGCTTGCCCCGGAAGTAGATGAAAAATGCTATGTACACCTCCTCCGGTGTGCCGCGGAACCCCACGTCGACGGAGAGCACCTTGGGCCTCACACGCTCGCCGTTGATCACGACCTCCTCGTCGTCGAGAAACCCCTGCATGTTCGCCGACAGGGTTTTGAGCTCTCTGTGCAGCCTCTCCTCGTCCTCCACTATCCGGGCGTACTCCCCCGACGCGTCGATGTAGTCGAAGACTATCACCTGGTAGACCTCCAGCCTTCTACTCACTGAGAAGAAGCCGATGGCGCTGAGCGGCTCTAGGTCCGGCACGTTGCGCACCTGCGCTCGGAATCCCAGGGCTCTTTTAACCTTGCGCGCGCAGGCGCCGCGAAAAGCAGATATGTTATTCACGTGAAATCATAATCGCTGCTGAATGATCACCACGGCGGTGGTGCTGGCCGGCGGAAAGGGTGTAAGGCTCAGGCCGCTCACCCTGAACACCCCTAAACCCCTCCTCCCGGTGGGCAACAGGCCCCTGCTCGATTACATGCTCGGCATGCTTGTCTCCCAGGGCTTCGAGAGGATTCTCGTAGCTGTGAACTACCTCGGCTGGAAGATCCTGAAGCACCTTCTCGAGAAGTGGTCCGACAAGGGTGTCGAGGTAATCGCCCCCCGGGTCAACCCCCAGGACACGGCCGACGCCGTCAGAAGGCTGAGGGAGTTTATAGACGGGGACTTCATCGTGACCATGGGCGATGTGCTCACCAACATGGACCTTAGGGAGTTCGCCAACTACCACGAGGAGTCAGGCGCCTTCGCAACGATCGCTCTCGTGGAGGTTTCCAGCCTCAGGGACTTCGGGGCGGTGCTGCTCGACAAGGAGGGGCGCGTGCTGCATTTCATAGAGAAGCCGCGCTTCGACGAGTCTTACATTGTGTCCATAGCCTACTGCGATCCTGGCAGGCTGAGCGCACTACACAGGAACCTTGCGAACAGCGGCTTTTACGCCTTCCGGTACGAGGTGCTCGACGTCCTCGAGGAGAATCCATACCTCATGGACTTCGGTAAGCACGTCTTCCCGTGGCTCCTGGAGAACGGCTACGACGTGCGGGGGTGGGAGAGCTCAGCCTACTGGATAGACGTCGGCAGGCC
>JAJHRT010000002.1 GCA_020833575.1 Thermofilum sp.
GGCGGCTCTTACACGGAGCGCGGCACCGTACCCTATGGACATCCTCTCCAGGAGCTCCACCCTGATGTTGAGCGCAACATTCCCGAAGTTGTCGACGTGAACAGCCCTAGCTTTGATCGCGCCGCCCGTGACCTCAGGCTCCCAGCCGCTCAGAACAACCGGGTCTGCGACCTCGCGCCCAACCTCCTCCGGCCTGCCCCCGCACGCGATGTACGCTGCCACTGGGCCGAAGACGTCACGGCCGTGGAAGGTGTAGGAGTGCTTGCGCGCGTGCGGGACTCTCTCGATGGACCACGCCGTGAAGGGGGGATCCCGCGAGGCGACGCAGGTTAACAGCCCGTTGTCAGGCCCGACAAACCAGTACCTAGCGCTCTTCACGACGAGCCCCCTCCTCGAGGTGCCGACGCCCGGGTCCACGACCGCGAGGAAAACCGTCCCCTCCGGGAAGTCGTCGAAGCAGCAGGACAGCGTGTAGCAGCCGTCCAGGAGGGACCAGGGCTGCACACCGTGGCTCACGTCCACAACCTCTGCTGCGGGGCAAACCCTCTTGATCACAGCCTTCACAGCTGCAACGTAGTAGTCCGTGTAGCCAAAGTCTGAGAGGAAGGCGACTAGAGGCATAGCCGGGCACCACAGGCCTCAGCTTCCTCCTCTGAGCCTCCCGCTACTCGCCCTCCTCGCCCTCCTCCTCGACCATCGTCTCGAGGAACACCTCGTAGTACTCCTCCTTCAGCTGTCTCCTCTCCTCCTCGCTGGCAGCCCCCGAGGGGGCTGTGAAGACGGAGACCTTGGTCTTCTTCTCCTCCGCGATCACCTCCTTCGCCGCGTAGCCCTCGAGCTTCTTCGCCTTCATCTCGTAGCCGCAGGACTGGCAGACGAGGTAGAGCTCCCCTCCCCTCCTCTTCGGCAGCATTAGCCCACCACACTTAGGGCAGAACTCCATCCCGTGACACCACCACCTACGTGGGGAGACTTGGCTCCGCACAGCTATATATTAGCCTTTCGCCGAGAAAATCCCCCCTTGCGCAGCGATCACAATGTTTTTCAGCCTCGCACGGGCCCTACTTCCTCGGCTCTCATGCTCAGGGACTTCAACCTGGTGGTGTCCACCTACAGGAACAGGGAGAACGACTGCATCGCGGAGCTGTGGTACTTCGCCCGCGAGCTCGGCGATAAGCAGCTGGACGCTAGCCGGACGGGGCTACCAGCCCTTGTCGTCGCGAGGACAAGCCTGGACCCGGAGTACTTCGCCTCGAAGGCCAGGGAGAAGGTCCTCGAGAACCCCTGGTACTTCAGGTACATCCTGAAGATAGTCCCCATACACGTCGTCGTGGAGTCCACACTGGAGGAGATTTCCAGGGCAGCTCTGACCCTGGCTGCCTCCAGGATGTTGCCGGAGGAAACGTACAAGGTCGAGGCGAAGATAAGGCTCTCCGACCTGTCGAGGGAGAGCGTCATCGACGCGATAGCAAGCCAGCTCAAGAACAAGGTTGACCTGACGAACCCCCAGAAGCTGATCGTGGTGGAGGTCTTCGGGGAGGTGGCGGGAGTCGCGGTGATCCCGCCAGACCTCGTGGTATCCATGGAAAGGCTGCGCAGGGAGGCTCGCAGGGCCCACGCACACTCACTGGGTGGTGAGGCAGAGGAGAGCGGCGCGGGCGCGTAAAGCCCCCGCCACCTTCTCACGCAGCTGGTCTCTGCTGGCTGCGCGCACGCCCAGGTACTCCGCGAAGAAGTCCACCCAACCCCCCTCCTCGTACTCTCTCAGCCTGAAGCCCCTTGAGGCGGCGAAGCTCTCGAGCTTCCTGGCCAGCTCCAAGGGCTCGCGCGTGGTGAGGCACACAAGGCCGAGCAGCTTGCTCGGCGAAGAGGCTAGCAGCGAGAGAACCCTGCTCACGTTCCTCTCCCCGAGGAGGTAGAGGAGCAGCTCTATCTCCACGCCCCTCGAGATCATCCTCCCGGAGGTGTAGGCTCTCAGGGCGTACATCGCCGCCGATACCAGGACGCTCTCCGGAGGTAGCGTGTCGCAGCGGGAAACCACGGAAACCCACTCACCCTGCTCCAGCACCCCGCTCAGCTCGCGCGCTACCTCCCTGGGGAGAAGCTCCGACGGGGTCTCGAGGCACCTGGTGAAGAGGTGGCCCTTAACGCCCTTCACCTGCAGCTCGATCACGTGCGACGGAGGCGCTGAATTTCTATAAATTTGCGCGTGAGTGGGGGGCGAGCCGGCATGAGGCTGGCGGTCGTCGAGAGGACTCTCTGCAGGCCCAGCAAGTGCAACCAGGAGTGCGTGAGGTTCTGCCCGATCAACAGGGCGGGCTCCAAGTGCGTTTGGATAGACGAGGTGGAGCGGGTCGCCAGGATCTCCGAGGAGCTGTGCGTCGGCTGCGGGATATGCGTCAAGAAGTGCCCTTACTCGGCGATAACGATAGTGAACCTCCCGGAGAAGCTTGCGAAGCACCTTGTCCACAGGTACGGGCCCAACGGCTTCGAGCTGTTCAAGCTCCCCGTGCCGAAGGAGGGCCGCTGCCTGGGGATTCTCGGGAGCAACGGCGTGGGCAAGTCCACCGCGCTCAGGATCCTATCCGGCCAGCTGAAGCCCAACCTCGGCAGAGTCGAGGGGGAGGTGGGGTGGGACGAAGTCATAGACTTCTTCAAGGGGTCTGAGCTCCAGACGTACTTCCAGAAGCTCGCAGACGGGAATCTGCGCGCAGTCTTGAAGCCGCAGGCCGTGGACCCGCTGGCCCGCCTGAAGCTCACGGTCAGGGAGGCTCTCCTGAAGGTGGATGAGCGCGGCAGGGCCGACGAGGTGAAGGAGCTGCTCGGCCTGGGCGGGGTCTGGGACAGGCCCCTGGCGAACCTCAGCGGCGGAGAGCTGCAGAAGGTTGCCATCGCTGCGGCCATGCTCAGGGACGCGCAGGTCTACCTCTTCGACGAGCCGTCGAGCTACCTGGACATCAGGGAGAGGCTGCGCGTCGCGGGCGCGATACGCGGGCTGGTGAAGCCCGGGGTCTACGTGGTGGTCGTTGAGCACGACCTAGCGGTTCTCGACTACCTCTCGGACGTGGTCTCGATAATCTACGGCGAGCCAGGCGTATACGGGGTCGTGGGCCTGGTGAAGGGCTCGCGAGCCGCGATCAACGCCTACATCGAGGGCTACATACGCGAGGAGAACGTGCGCTTCAGGGACTACAGGATCGAGTTCCACGAGCACCCCCCGCCCGCCGAGTGGCCCCGCGAGTCCGTGCTGCTCAGGTGGAGCTCCCTGGAGAAGCGCCTCGACGGCTTCGAGCTGAGGGTGGAGGCTGGTGAGCTGCACAAGGGGGAGGTTCTCGGGGTCCTCGGCCCCAACGGGATCGGCAAGACAACGTTCGTCAGGCTGCTCGTAGGCGAGCTAACCCCGGACAGCGGCTGGGTGGAGAGGCCCGCTGCCCTGCGGCTGAGCTACAAGCCCCAGTTCCTCGGGGAGGTGAAGTTCGACGGCACGGTCAGGGAGTACCTGAGGGAGAGCGGCGTCGACCTGGGCTCAAGCACGCTGCAGGCGGAGCTCCTGAAGCCGCTCAGGATAGCCCCGCTGCTCGACCACATGCTCACTGAGCTGAGCGGGGGCGAGCTCCAGAGGGTGCTCGTGGCGGCCGCGCTTGGCAGGGAGGCTGACGTCTACCTGCTGGACGAGCCCATGGCCTACCTGGACGTCGAGCAGAGGTACGCTGTGGCCAAGGTCGTGAAGAGGCTCACAGCCGAGAGGGGCTCAGCCACCATAGTCGTCGAGCACGACATAGTCGCCGTAGACTTCCTGTCCACCACGCTGATGGTGTTCGAGGGCGTGCCAGGGGAGAGGGGTGCAGCGTCGCCGCCCATGGACATGAGGAAGGGCATGAACACGTTCCTGAAGGAGATGAATCTGACCTTCAGGAGAGACCCCCAGACGAAGCGCCCCCGCATCAACAAGCCCGGCTCCTGGCTGGACCGCTACCAGAAGGAGGTCCTGAAGGAGTACTACTACGTCGTAGCGGAGGAGAAGGAGGAGAGCTAAGCCACCCAAAAACTTATAAGATGATAGGGGCAAAGACCTTGCACTCAAAACCGCATAAGGTGAGAAAACGGTATGGCAGCAGAAGCTGGTGTGGTCTTCGTCGGCAACAAGCCAGTGAGCAGCTACGTACTTGCTGCAGTGACGCAGTTCAGCAGCGGAAGCAAGAAGGTCATCCTCAAGGCCCGCGGCAGAGCTATCTCCCGCGCTGTTGATGCTGCAGAGCTCGTGAGGAGGTTCCTCGGCGAGAAGGTCAAGTACGGCAACATCACCATAGGCAGTGAGAGAGTCGGCGAGCCCGGCAAGGAGCGCCAGGTATCCACCATCGAGATCGAGCTAGTGAAAACAGAGTAAAGAGCCAGTTTTTTCCAAAACCTTCCATTGTGTTTTACCTCCTGCATTGCTGAATTTTTACTTAACGTATATTAGTCCTGTCCCAGCTGCTATGAGGCGCCTGGTATGCTGCAAGCCAAGCTGCTAGCATCTACTCCTTTCGTGCGGAGGGGCAGGAACAGCTTCTCCTTTAAAGTTGCCAACCAGGGCTCCTCGGCAGCCAGGGGTACGCCCTACCTCGTCCTGTGGGAGCTCGGCGAGAAGCAGCCCAGCGCCTTCGTGATCTTCGACGAGTGCACCGTAGCTCCAGGCACTGAGGCCACCTTCTCAGCGGAGCTGGACCTGAGCAGCGTGAAGGGAGTTGTGGAGCTGGAAGCGGTCTTCGAGGTGGAGGGCAAGGTTGTCGCCAGCGACAGGCTTCCCTTCTACGTGTACGAGGAGGGCCCGCCCCTTTACGTGGCCTTCGTCTGGCACTTCCACCAGGCACCCCAGTACAGGCCCAGCGGGGTCTACAAGGACCCCTGGCCTTTCCTTCACGTCTACCACGGGAACTTCTACTCCTACAGCGAGGGGCCCTACAGCATCCATGTGCAGCTCCACAGGCGGGTGCCAGGGTGGCGGGACGTGGACCACTTCTCCCCGTCTCTGCTGGAGCAGTGGGTCCGGGCGGTCTCCGAGGGCTACTCGACGGAGAAGGAGAGGGTGCCGCCCTCCGACGAGAGGGTGCAGGCGGTCGCCAGGGTTCTGGGCGCCGTCAAGGAGCTCGCGGGCAGAGGAGCCGCGGAGGTTCTCGGCAGCGTCTACGCGCACACGGTGATGGGCTTCCTACTGGACGAGGCCCGCAGGCACGGCCTCGAGAGGCTCCTGCGCTTCCTCCTCTCCTGGGAGCTCGAGGAGGGCTTCCGAATCGTGGAGGAGGTTCTGGGCAGGAGGCCAAGAGGGGCGTGGACCCCGGAGATGTACTGGCACATGGGGCTTGTCGGTCTGCTCGCCAGGGCTGGTGTTGAGTACACAGTCCTCTGCGAGCAGCACTTCAGGGCGGCTAGCGGGGATAAGGGTACGATCTACGAGCCGTACATAGTGGAGGACGATGAGGGGAACAGGGTGGTGGTCTTCTTCAGAGACCTCCAGCTCAGCGACTGGATAAGCTTCAACCTCAACTTCGCCAGCCCCGAGGAGGCTGAGAGGGCTGCGTGGAGCTTCGCGGTTGAGCTCGCCAAGCGGAGGGACGTGGCCCCCGGGGGCATCGTCGTGGTGGCTCTCGACGGGGAGAACTTCATGATACTCCCGCACTACAGGCCCTACGCCCCCTACTTTGTCGAGAAGCTGGCCTCCCTCCTGTCGAACGCTGAAGTGGTGCGGCTGACAACCCTCGGCGAGTACCTGGAGAGAAACCCGCCCAGGAGGGTTCTCAGGTACGTGCCCAAGGGCTCCTGGATCCAGCTCTCGCCCTCCCAGTGGGTAGGCGGTGTCAAGACGGAGACTTGGAGCAGGGTTTTCCAGCACTTGAAAGCTGTGGCAGCGCTGCTGGAGGCACTAGGGGAGGAACAGGCTCGCAGCCTGCTCTCCAGGAGGCAGAGTCCGGTCTACGAGATCTTCAAGGCGGCTGCCATCTCGCTGGACAGCGACTTCTACTGGTATGGCGAGGACGAGCGCGAGAGGCAGTTCGTCCTCGAGTGGGCTGCTCACGCGGAGTACCTGGCTGTGAGGCTTCTGAGCTCCATCTCTTTCTCGGTCACAAGGCTTGACCAGAAGCTGGTGGAGGTTCAGGCGACCAACCCCACGGATCTTGAGCTCAGGCTTGTCCTGGTCTCGCAGGGCTCTGGACGCAGCCTGGAGGTGGCTCTGCAGCCCAGAAGCTCCCAGAGGCTCGTCCTCGATGCCGAGGGCTGGAGGTCCTTCGAGGCCAGGGCTGGCGACTACGTGATATCGCGCTGGTAGCGCGCCACGTTTTTATCAAGGAAGTCCTTGGACAACTCTCGTGGGCGAGAGGGAGGATACTGAGTTCGCCAGGGTCACGGCGGTCACGCTTGCAATAGAGGGTATCAGGGCTGCTGACCCCCTGAAGGCAGTCAGGGACTACGTCGGGGTCTCCGGGGACGAGGTTCTGCTGCGCGACGGGACTAGGATCCCCCTGCGCGGGCGAGTGGTGGTCGTCGGAGCGGGCAAGGCCACAGGGGGCATGGCGAAGGCCGTGGAGGAGCTCTTCGGGGACAGGATAGCGAGGGGTGTGGTCGCGGTTCCAGAGCCCCTCGCCGAGGCCTACTCCAGGGAGCTCAGGAGGATTGAGGTGGTCCCCTCGACCCACCCGAGAACATCCGAGAAGAGCCTCGAGGCTGGGCGGCGCGTCCTGGAGGCGGTAAGGGGGCTCAGCGAGGAGGACCTCGTTGTCGCGCTGTTTTCAGGTGGTGGCAGCGCGCTCCTCGAGTACCCTGTTGAGGGGGTGAGCATAGAGGATATAGCGGAAACCAGCATCCTCCTCATGAGGGCTGGAGCCGACATATTCGAGCTCAACACGGTTAGGAAGCACCTCTCCAAGATCAAGGGCGGGTGGCTCGCTAGGCACCTGCAGCCGGCAGCCTGCCTCACGCTCATGATCTCCGATGTCGTAGGCGACCGCATGGACACGATCGCGTCGGGGCCCACGGTACCCGATCCGACAACGTTCGAGGATGCTCTCGGCGTGCTCTCGAAGTACGGCCTTAGGGAGAAGGTGCCCAGGTCTGTCATCGAGTACCTGGAGGCGGGCAGGGAGGGGAGGGCCCCCGAGACTCCGAAGCCGGGCGACCCCATCTTCTCCAGGGTCTTCAACAGGATTGTCGCTAGCAATAGGATATCCCTGGAGGCGATGGCCGAGAAGGCGAGGAGCATGGGGTACAACGTCCTCGTGCTCACCTCAATGCTCGAGGGGGAGGCGCGTGAGGTGGGCAGGGTTGTGGCCTCCATAGCTAAGGAGATAAGGAGCAGCGGGCGCCCGGTGCCGCCCCCAGCCGTGGTGCTGCTGGGCGGCGAGACCACCGTGACTGTTAGGGGTAGCGGGGTGGGCGGCAGGAACCAGGAGCTTGCCCTCTCGGCGGCGATAGCCATCCGCGGCTGGGACAGGATAGCGATACTTTCTATCGGCAGCGATGGGCGCGACGGCCCCACGGATGTCGCAGGTGCGGTCGTTGACGGCTTCACGTACGAGAAGGCGCTCAGCCTGGGCCTGAAGCCGGAGGAGTTCCTCGAGAGGAATGACAGCTACAGCTTCTTCAAGCAGGTCGGGGGGCACGTGACGACAGGATACACTGGAACCAATGTTAACGACTTCGTCATAATAGTCGTGGAAAAAGAAAAAGCTTGGGATTAATTTATACCTAAACTCTGCTAAAACCTCCTGGGTCTTCTGCGGAAGTCTCTCCTCTCTCTTCTCTCCTCCTCGTACTTCCTCTCAGAGATGTTATTCTCTGTGTTGACCTTCTCTATTTTCCTGTCAGGCTGTGTTATGGAGCCGAACCGCCCAAGCCCCAGCCTGAGGGACCCCCTGTAGAGAGACACATAGCCGTTGACCAGGGAGACAGTCTCTCCGACGAGCTCCCTGAACTTGTCTATCTCATCGTCCCACGCTGTCAGGAGCGCAACCCCGCTCTCGTCGCCTACGAGAACGTCGGCGACCCTGTGCTCCATCCCATCCCTCCTGGAAACTATGCTCTTCTCATCCATCACTTCGAGAACCTTAAAGGTTACCGAGAACCTCCGGGTCTCAGGAGTTATCTCAGCGATCTTCACACTCCTCAAGCTTGCTCCTTCCATTTCGCTCTCTCGTGCCCTTTCAGGCGCAAGCATCGCGTGCACGCCGCACTATATAAACCTTTTCTACTTCCCGGGCGCCTGCCTGCGAGCCCTGAAGTACCTCACGAGCAGCATCCTGGTCATCAGGATGGTGGCGTAGAGCCCCCTGCTCGTGAAGCCTCTCTTCTCCAGCTCGCGGTCCCCAACCCTGCGGAGCCCGGCGACCAGCCTCCTCACGCGGGTGTAGCGGCGCAGCCTCTTCAGGACGTTGAGGGATGCCAGGCAGTACGCCATCGCCTCTCTTCCTCTGCCCGCCAGGGCCAGGAGCACCGCGTTTATGTAACCCAGGTAGAGGGCTAGCATAAGCCTCGCGGCCATGCCCAGCCCCTCCACGTTCTTCACGAGGTTGAGCAGCCTGTTCCTGTAGCCGAAGTAGAGCTTCTCGAAGCTGACTCTCTTCTCGAGCTTGTCCTCGTGGAAAACAACCGCCCTCGGGTCGAAGACGACCTCGTAGCCTCTGAGCCTGAGCCTCCAGCTGTAGTCAGTGTCGTCGTCGTAGATGAAGTAGGTGTCGTCGAAACCCCACACCTCCAGGTAGGCATCCTTCCTGGTCAGCATGGCCGCGGAGGAAGCTGTGAATATCACCATGGGCTCCGAGAACACGCTGTGATCCCACCCGTACGAGGTGAGCCACGTGCCCACGCTGTCCATGCCCAGGCCCGTGTGGTCCATCTTCCCGGGGTTGCTCTGCGAGACGACCTTGGCCTGCACGGCGCCAATCCTGGGGTCCGAGGATATTGTCTCGACGAGCCTCGAGAGCCAGTCAGGCTCCACCATGGTGTCGTTGTCCAGGAAGGCTATGTACTCCGCCTCAGGGCTGCTGGCCAGGACGCCGATGTTGTGGGAGGCGGCTGCGCCGATGTCTTGGTCGAAGTGGACGAGCTTCACCCTCCTGTCGTTGAGCTTGCTGAGCGCCTCCTCTATCCCGTCCGTCATCGAGTCCACCACGATGACCTCGAAGTTTGGGTAGGTTGTCTTCAGCAGCGAGTCTAAGCATCTGAGGAGAGTCTCAAGGGACTTGTAGTTCACTACCACCACGCTGACGAGGGGCGCGCTGTCCACAAGAGGCTCAGAGGCTAAAACTATTTTATACTCTACCCGGGTTGCAGCCGTGTGATAGTTGAGGGCTCGCGGCGCTCCACTCGAAGCAGGCTCGTCACTCTTGTACAGCTTGTCATCATAGCAGCGCTGGCGGCCTACATCGCCAGGGACTTCGACCTGGAGGACTTCCTGCGGGCTCTAAGCCTTGTGGACCCCGGTGACATCGCGGCCATCCTGGTTTTCGAGGTTCTGTACTACGTCTCCCATGCAGCAGCCTTCTGGGCCTTGTGCAGAAAGAGGTTCCACCTGTCCTTCCGGGAAGCTCTCGGCTCTTCTATGATGGCCTGGCTCGTCGACATCCTCCTACCCTCGGCGTTCGTGGAGGGAGATGTTGCTAGGTTCTTCTTCCTCAAGACGAGGTCGGACTGGGCATCTTCCCTGAGCTACACGCTCTTCTTCAGGCTGCTGATAAGCTCCACTCTGGTGTTCTTCATACTCTTCGCCTCCCTGCTCACGCTGAAGAGCCTAGCCCTCTACTCCTCCCTGGCGCTGGTCTATGTGGCTGTGATAGTTCTGGGCGCGGCTCTATCCCTGGCGATGGGGGTTGTTGTGTTTAAGCCGAGCGTGCTGAAGAACCCTCTGCTCAAGCTGCTGAGGAGGGCGGTCCCCTCCAGGAGGCTGGACAAGCTGGAGCGCGACCTGGAGGAGTTCCTGGCGAAGGTTGAGAACGTGGCGGCGGAGCTCCGGGAGAACACAGCGTGGCTCCTGGCGGCCATCGCGGCGCTGGTGCTCCAGTGGGTAAGCGGCATAATGACGCCCTACTTCTCGCTGAAAGCCGTCGGAGTCGAGGTGGACGCCCTATTGATCGCGCCGGGCTACACAATACTGACCACCTTCTCCCTGGCGTCGATAGGCGTGCCCTTCATGCTGGGCAGCGTGGACACCGCGCTCGTGACGCTCTACCTGATCCTGGGGGTGCCCAAGGAGAGAGCTCTCCTCGCAACCCTCATCGGGAGGAGCATCACGGTGCTCGTCTCCCTGGCTCTGATATACCCGCTGGGCATCTACTACATCAGAAGGACCTTCTCCACCGACAACATGCAGGAGGTGAAGCGAGAACTTCAGAAGATCTCCCAGGAGTACGGCGTGAGGATACCCTTTATCGGCGGCTAGCGCCCTCTGCCCATGCCCCTGAGCTCCCGCAAAACCCTCTGGCGCACAGCCTCGTCGAAGAAGCTGCTGGCCTCCTCCTTCAGCCCTGAAAGAGTCATGACTGCGAGGACGTGGGAGCAGAAGCCCTTGCTCTCGAAGCCCTTGCACGTGCAGTAGAACTTCCCGTTCTCGTACTTCACCAGGTGCTTGCTATTCCTACCTATGACGTAGTACATGTACGGGCTTATCTTCACAACCCTACCCTCGCTGAGCAGCCAAGCCGCCTTGTTAATCATCTTCTGCATGGCAGCAGGCTGGACGCCCTCCCCATGCTGCTCCGCATCAGCTCCCGGCATTACACGAGGTTTGTACGAAGGCAGCTTATTAGTCTATTGCGCAGGCGCGCGAGGATCCTGCCGGGCATTAGTGTGTATGGAGAGGACCTTTACCAGCTGCTGCGCCCTGTCTCCAGCCCTCCTCGGGATGCTAACGCGCACCTACAGCGTGCAGGAAAGGCTTATCACTGCCGGGGTGGTGATGATCGCGTGAACGCGGTCGAGCGTATGAACCGTATCGCGGTGATCTCGGACTCCCACGACAGGCTGGAGAACATCCGCCGGTTCGTCGAGACTGCCAGGAGGGAGGGTGTCGAGGCAGTGATCCACGCGGGGGACATAATCTCGCCCTTCGCGCTCAGGGAGCTCAGGGGCCTGAGGGTCTACGCGGTTTACGGCAACAACGACGGTGAGAAGCTGCTCCTGAGCAGGGTTGCCGCGGAGATGGGCTTCGTGATTTCAGAGCCTCCCCTGTTCCTCAGCCTGGGCGGCAGAGAGATTGCTGTGGTGCACGGGGCTAGCACCCCCGCTGACACCGCGAGGCTCGCTGAGGCTCTCGCGAGGAGCGGCATGTTCCACGTGGTCGTGTACGGCCACACGCACCAGCTAGACGTGAGGAAGGTTGGAGAAACCCTGGTGGTAAACCCCGGCACCCTGTCGGGCTACCTCGCGGGCCGCGCGACATTCGCCATCGTGAACCTCGAAACACTGGAGGTGGAGATCTTGGAGGTGTAGCGATGGGCTACGACGGCGTCCTCGCAGTTATCAGGGAGGCAGCCCGCAGGGCTGGCGAGGCCGCGCTGAGAGTCCGGGAGCAGGGCCGCGCCGGCGAGGTTGTGGGCAGGGGCAGCGGCGGGGACGTCACGCTCCGCGGCGACCTCGAGGCAGAGCGGGTGGCCGTGGAGTACCTGCTCAGCCACGCGGACTGCGCCGCCGTGGTCTCGGAGGAGATGGGTGAGAAGGTCGTCGGGGGGAGAGGCTACGTGTTCGTGGTAGACCCCCTGGACGGCAGCAGGAACTACAAGCGCGGGAGCCCCCTCTTCGCGGTCTCCATAGCAGCGGCGGTGGGGAGGACCCTGGAGGACGTGGTCGCGGGTGTTGTCTACGCCCCGGCGATGGGGCTGGAGGTGTACGCTGCGAGGGGCTCGGGAGCCTACGTCAACGGCAGGAAGCTCGTCGCCAGCGGTGGTGACAGCGAGGGCCTGGTCTTCGTCGGGGCTAGCCCCAAGGCGAGCTTCCTCCCCTATGCCTACATGCTCGGCCTCTCGGCCAGGGGCTTCATCGCCAGGTCGCTGGGCTCCGCGAGCATCGAGCTGTCCTCCGTGGCAACCGGTGGCGCGGACGCCTACGTGGACGCATGGGGCACTATGCGCGTCGTCGACATCGCGGCAGCCTACCTGGTAGTCAGGGAGGCCGGAGCCTGGGTGGTCACGGAGGGCTTCCTCGGCAACCCTCCCCTACTCTCCCTCGAGGAGAGGCTCGCCATAGCGGCTGCGAGAACGGAGGGGCTCGGGAGGGAGCTCCTCGAGCTCCTCGCCGAGCAGCTGGGCCTCGAGATGGGCAGCATCTTCAAGGTGGTGGGCCCCAATGCACGCGCGCAGAGCCCCTCCTGACGCGCACGTGCACCTCCACGAGTTCGAGAGGAAGGACGTTGAGGAGTTCGTGAGCTCGGGCATGGTCCTCGTAGCGGTCAGCGACGACTACGAGTCCTCGCTCAGGACGCTGGACCTCCGCGACAGCTACCCCGAGTCCATCGTCGCCTGCGTCGGGGTGCACCCCTGGCAAGTCCCCGAGGACGGGGTCCCCGCGAGCACTCTGGAGGCCGTCGCCGACCTGGTGCGCGACGCTGACTGCGTCGGCGAGGTGGGCCTCGACCTGAAGTTCGTCCCCAAGACCTTCAGCGCCCAGGTGCCGGTGCTGCGGAGGCTGGCTGAGGAGGCAGCGCGCCTGGGTAAGCCGCTCAACGTGCACGCGGCTGGGGCGTGGAGGGAGGCCCTGGACCTGCTGCTGGAGGTGGGGAGGGTTAGCGCGATTTTCCACTGGTACACGGGGCCCGAGGAGCTACTACCCCTGCTGAGGGAGAGAGGGTACCTCGTGACCGTGAACCCCGCGCTGAGGGTCCAGAGGAAGCTCCGCGAGATAGCCGCCAAGCTACCCGAGGAGCTCATCCTCCTGGAGAGCGACGGGCCCTACGACTACAGGGGGTTGAAGCTGACGCCGCGCATGATACCCGAGCTCCTGGAGGAGCTCGCCCGCCTACGCGGCACGCCCCCCGACGCGCTGCTCACCACAGTCTGGAAAAACTTTACTAGGGTCTTCCCCAGGTACAGCGTAGAGCCGCTGTGACGAGTACTCTCGGCAGCGAGCGGTGAGAGGAACTTACCCGTCCGAGCGGCTTTCTCTCAGGTGCCGGGGAGCCGGGCTACAGGCTAGGGGGTTAGCGCGCGGCGTGCGCGAGCAGGGCTGTCGTACTGCAATGCTTAATTAGGCGCGTGCACCCGGTGCTGGCGAAGGTGTTGATGAGGACTGTCGAGATGAACGGCTACAGGCTGGTGGTGTACAAGGAGCTGAAGCTCAGGGACGGCGTGCTAGTCCAGGGCCTGCCGGGCATAGGCCTGGTGGGCAAGATCGCCGTCGACTACATAATATCTAGCTTGAACCTGCCGAAGGTGGCGGAGCTCACCGGGCCCGGCCTCATGCTCCCCGTGGGCAACGCCGGAGTCTTCGTGGATGGGGACGGGCGGCTGCTCCTCCCCTCCTACAAGTTCTACCTCCTGCCGCTGGAGGGAAAGGACGTCCTGTTCCTGACGAGCGAGGTGCAGCCTGTCAGCTGGGCGCAGTTCGAGGTGGCTGAGAGGGTGCTTGACTTCTTCACGAGCATTGGCGGCCGCGAGGTGGTAGGGGTGTGCGGCACCTCGACGGAGTCAGAGGAGGTAGAAGTGTACTTCGCGGCAGCGCCTGAAGTCGACACAAGCAAGCTGGAGGGGCTCAACCTGAAGAGAAGCAGCGGGGGCACGATCACCGGGGCTTGCGGGCTGCTGCCAGCGCTAGCCTCCCTAAGGGGGCTGAGGGGCTACGTCATCATGGGAAGCACTCACACCTCAGAGCCGAACCCCGTCGCCGCGCGCGCAGTCGTGGTCACGCTGTCCAGGCTGCTGGGCTTCAGCATCAGCCTGGACGAGCTCGACAGAATGATCCTTGAGATCAAGAGCAGGGAGGAAGTGATGAGGAAGATGCTAGAGCAGGCTGAGAAAAGGGCCGAGACAGGCCTCCCATCCTGGTACGTCTAGTGCGCGCGTTGCTCCTAGCCCCTACGCCGAGCTTCTAGTGCTACTCCGCGTTTACTACGGAAAGGAAGATAGCTATAAGCCCCTGGTGCCTGTTCACCAGCACCGTTACTTACCAAGTCTAATATACTCTGTGCCAGGGTTTAAGCGCGATGAGAGTAACCGTAAGCCTGATTAAAGCAGACATAGGCGGGCTGGCTGGGCACAGCGTAGTACACCCGAAGCTGGAGGAGCTGGCTAGGAAGAAGCTCCAGGAGGCGAAGGAGACAGGGCTGATCATCGACTACTACGTCTACCACGCGGGCGACGACCTGCAGCTGCTCATGACGCACACCAAGGGCGAGAACAATCCCGAGATCCACAAGCTCGCCTGGGACACCTTCGTCGAGGCCACCGAGAAGGTGAGCAAGCCGCTGAAGCTCTACGGCGCCGGGCAGGACCTGCTCAGCGACACGTTCTCCGGCAACGTCAGGGGCCTTGGCCCCGGCGTCGCCGAGATGGAGTTCGAGGAGAGGAAGAGCGAGCCGATCCTCGTGTTCTCCGCCGACAAGACAGAGCCAGGCGCGTGGAACTTCAAGCTCTACAAGATCTTCGCCGACCCCTTCAACACGGCAGGCCTCGTCATCGACCCCAGCATGCACGACGGCTTCATCTTCGAGGTGCTAGACCTCATCGAGGACATGTACGTCCTGATGAACACGCCGGAGGAGTCCTACGACCTGCTGGCCCTGATAGGCACCCCCGGGCGCTACGTCATAAGGAAGGTGTACCGCAAGTCCGACAGGGAGGTTGCGGCCTCGGCCTCCGTCCAGAGGCTATCCCTCATCGCCGGCCGCTACGTGGGCAAGGACGACCCGGTGCTTATCGTGAGGGCCCAGCACGGCTTCCCGGCTGTGGGCGAGGTGCTGGAGGCCTTCGCCTTCCCGCACCTGGTAGCAGGCTGGATGCGCGGGAGCCACCACGGCCCACTCATGCCGGTGGGCCTGAAGGACGCCAAGTGCACGAGGTTCGACGGCCCGCCGAGGGTTGTTGGGCTCGGCTTCCAGCTGCACAACGGCATCCTCGAAGGGCCTGTTGACCTCTTCGACGACCCCGCCTTTGACTACACGAGGAGGATGGCTGAGGAGATCGCCGACTACATGAGGAGGCACGGCCCCTTCATGCCTCACAGGCTGGGCCCCGAGGAGATGGAGTACACAACGCTGCCGGGAGTCCTGGAGAAGCTCCGCACGAGGTTCAAGAAGGCTTAGGAGGCACTCTCTTCTCCTTTCAAATAAGCACCGGGTTTTTCTCTATTATTATCTCATCGAAGGTCGCAGGGTTCAGCTTGTAGTTACCCAGCATGAGCACCATGCCTTCCTTCTGCCTCGCGGCCGTGTACACTCTCAGCTCTCCCTTCGAGCTGTTGAACCCCGTCACTATTCCGAGCCCCTCCAGGAGCTTCTCCCTGCTGGCCAGGGCTACCACGTTGTAGAGCAACTCAACACCCGTCAGCACCCTGACCTCGGACACCGAGAACACGGACTTAGCCAGGTCGGTCGCGCGCGGCTGCTCCTCGGAGAATATCACCAGGGTGTTGTCGGTGCGCTCGGCGTAGCTGATCCTTACCCCGAGGAGCTCCTCGGCGCGCTCGACCTCCTCCTTGCTCAGCGCCACGCCGTTGAAGAGCGCTGTGTACGCTACAGGTGTTCTCTCCAGCTGCAGTACCACCTCGCTAGCCCCCGCGAACCACCTCCTGTACAGGTGGCGCCTGTACTCGCGGCGCTCCTCCCTGCTCCGCTGCCTCAGGACCTGCGCTGGCTCCACGAGCAAGGTGCTGAAGAAGCCCGAGATGGGCCTGAGCACCTGGCTCACCTCCCCTCTCTCGCCGACGAACACCACGTAGTCCGGCTGGAGAGCGAGGGTTTCCGCGAGCTTCAGCTCACGGCCTCCCCACTCCCTCACCCAGCCGGCAGTGTCCACGAGCACTGTCTCCGCGCCACCGCGCTCAGCCCTCTGCGCCAGCAGCAGAGAGCCGACGACGGAGCGGTGTATCAGCCCTGCGGGCGTGAACGACCCTATGAAGAAGCCGTCCTCGAAGGGCACGTCGCACAGCGAGGCGACCTGCGAGCGGGCCAGGCCCATGCCGAGGGACGCCGGAGGCCCTATGCTCTTCTGCCCCACGTCCGCGTCGACAACCGCTACCCTCACCCCGTCCCCCACTAGGGTGTTCAGCAGCAGCGTCGTGAAGGCGGTCTTACCGGAGTCTATGTCCCCCACGACCACCACTCTCCTGGGCTTCGTGGAGGCTATGTCCTCAGCCGCCTTAACCCAGCTCGAGGGCACTGTCGAGCCGCGCACGAACCAGAACTTCCCCTGCTCCACCTCGAGCCTGCTCAGCTCCCTGGCGTAGAAGGGAAGCGCTCTGAAGGGCTCGACGCTCACCTCGCTATTGCTCGAGAGCTCAGCGCCGAAAACCTCGACGGAGCCCGAGGCGACGCGGACTCGCGCGGGACCCTCGACGATGAGCGTGTAGCCTTCGGGCACCTCGACGGCGGGCATGGCGGGCTCACGCTTAAATCCGGTGCGCTCCATAAAGGTGTCGATGCCGGAGTGCTACAGGATAGGCAGCGTCACGGTCGAGCTGACGGAGGGTGATATCACCGAGCTGTCCGCGGATGCTATTGTGAACGCTGCTAACAGCTGGCTGAAGCACGGGGGCGGTGTGGCGCTGGCAATAGTGAGGAAGGGTGGGGAGGAGATCCAGCGCGAGAGCGACGAGTACGTCAGGAAGCACGGGCCGGTGCCCACGGGGCAGGTCGCGGTCACCGGGGCTGGGAGGCTTAAGGCCAAGTACGTGATCCACGCGGTCGGGCCCCGCTTCGGGGAGCCCGAGGGCGACGAGAAGCTGGCCTCAGCCTTCCGGAACTCGCTGCTGAAGGCCGAGGAGCTCGGCCTCGAGAGCCTTGCGCTCCCCGCAATATCCACGGGCGTCTACGGCTACCCTTACGCCAGGTGCGCCGAGGTGCTTGCCTCTGTGCTGCTGGACACCCTGCCGCGCGCGAGGAGCCTCAGGAGGGTTATCGTCTGCCTCTACGGGAGCGAGGCGTACAGCGCGTTCTCTAAGGTGTTCAGGGAGAGGCTGGGAGCCTACTCCTCAACCTGCTAGCGCGTGATGCCGGTTGAGAGTGCCTGTAGTGGTGCTGGCCGGCGGGCAGAGCAGCCGCTTCGGGGGGCAGTACAAAGCGCTGGCCAAGCTCTGCGGCAAGCCGCTGGCAGCCCACGTTGTAGACAACCTCGCACCCTTAGCCTCCAGGCTAGTGGTGGTCGTGCACAGCGAGGGGCAGGCAGCCGCCCTCTCCTCCGCCCTGACCGGACGTGAGTACGAAGTTGCGGTGGATGTTCTCAGGGAGGTCTCGCCGCTCGTGGGGCTGTACACCGCCGCGAGCACCGTCGGCACAGGCCCCTTCGCCGTAGCCCCCGTGGACACCCCCTTCGTCACAGCCCGGGCCTACGAGAGGATGCTCAGCTGGCTGGGCGACCGCGCAGCGGTCATTCCCCAGTGGCCCAACGGGTACACCGAGCCCCTGCTGGCTGTCTACAGGGCGGAGCCGCTCAGGGAGAGCATCCCCCACCTCCTGGAGGAGGGGCGCGTGAGAGTCTCCGACCTCCTGAGCGCTCTCGACGCTGTCAAGGTGCCTGTGAGCGAGGTGTTCTCGGACCCCAGCCTCGAGACCTTCAACGTGAACACGGAGAAAGACCTCCTGCTCGCAGAGGAGCTGTGCGCACGTAGGCGCGGAAGGGGTCCCTAGCCCCACTCGCGCTACTCCTCGGGCCACGGCCTCTCCAGCAGAGCTCGCACGAGGCGGACTGCGGCCTCGACGTCGCTCCTCAAGGCTAGGGAGGTGGGTGTGTGTATGTACCGCACGGGCACCGAGATCGCGGTTGTCTCCGCGCCTCTGACCAGGAAGCTTCCGCTGTCCGTCCCGCTGTAAGGCGATATCTGGAGCTGGTACGGGATCGACGCTTCCTCAGCAAGCCTGCGCACGTGGAGGAGCAGCCTCCTGGAGGCCACTATGCTCCTGTCCATGACTCTGAGCGCCGGCCCCCT
This sequence comes from Thermofilum sp., assembly GCA_020833575.1. Lineage (GTDB taxonomy): Archaea > Thermoproteota > Thermoprotei > Thermofilales > Thermofilaceae > Thermofilum. Next base: position 18,103 of record JAJHRT010000002.1, read on the forward strand.
GCCAAGGACAGTCACGTACTGCTGCTCCGGCACACCCGGTGTGTCGTTCGCTATCGTGCCCTCGACAGCTACGGCGTAGTTCGGCTCGAGCTCGTGCGCCAGCGCCGCGGCCCCCCTCAGCCCAACCTCCTCCTGCACGGTGAAGGCGACAGCCACGCTGCCCTCCCCAGGCGCGCTGAGCCCCTCCAACGCCCTCAGAAGCACGTAGCAGCCGAGCCTGTCGTCCAGAGCCTTGCCCACTATCCTCCCATCCCTCTCCCGGTAGTTGCCCAGGAAGGTCGCGGGAGAGCCCACCTCCACGCCCATCGCCAGGGCCTCCTCACGCGAGGAAGCCCCTACGTCGATGAAGAGGTCCTCGATCGAGGGAGGCTGAGCCTGTCCTCTGATGTGGGGAGGCTGCGCGCCGAAAACCCCCAGGACGTCCCCCTTCTCGGTCAGCACGACGACCTCCTTGGAGAGGACGGTGTCCGGCGAGATGCCGCCGAGGGCAGCCACCCTGAGGAACCCCCTCTCATCGATGTGGCGGACCACGAAGCCCACCTCGTCCATGTGCGCGGCAACAACCATGAGAGGCCTCCCCTCGCCCAGGACCACGTACACGTTGCCCAGAGAGTCCACCACGGGCTCGAAGCCCATGTCCTCAAGCTTCTCGACGATGACCGCTCTGACCCTGTCCTCGTAGCCTGAAGGCCCGGGAGTGTTCACCAGCTGGGAGAGTAGCTCATCCACCCCCTGCGCACCCTCTCCCTTAAGGAGCGAAAACCTTTTATGCGCATGCCTACCTCTTTATCCCTCGATATTTTTAACTGGAACACTCGAAAAGAATAAAGGGAGGCGCTGATAGTTATTTGCTGTATGAAAGGCGGCTACATGGGTAAAATTCTCTTCGTGAACCTCACCGACGGGACAATCCGGACAGAGCCCGTCGACCCCGCTGTCGCCGAGAAGTACATCGGCGGCAAGGGCTACGCGCTTTACGTCTTCTACAAGAAGTACCTCAAGGAGTACATGGCCAAGGGCCTATCTCCCAGGGACATAGACCCCCTAGGCCCTGAGAACGTGCTGTTCTTCGGCACAGGGCCTATCACCGGCGTGGCTGGAGCCCCGTCCCCCGGAAGGCACCACGTGATGACCCTTAGGTCCCCCCTGACGGGCTCTGTGGGCAGCGCTAACTCTGGCGGCGAGTTCGGAGCCTACATGAAGTTCGCCGGGTACGACATGATCTTCATCGAGGGTGCTGCTGAGAAGCCTGTCTACATAGAGATCGTAGACGGGCACGTGGACATCAAGGACGCCTCCGACCTCTGGGGCAAGAACGTGTTCGACACGACGAGGGTGCTCAAGGCGAGGGTTGGGGGCAAGAACACCAGCGTTGCCTGCATCGGGCCGGCAGGCGAGAACCTGGTCCTCTTCGCCAACATCATGAACGACGAGCACAGGGCGGCTGGGAGGACGGGAGTCGGCGCAGTGATGGGGAGCAAGAAGCTCAAGGCGATCGTGGTCTCCGGCGAGCAGAAGCCTGAGATCGCGGACCCCGAGGGCTTCAGGGAGCTCTCCAAGAGCCTTGTCGAGCGCCTGAGGAAGAACCCTGTCACCGGCGAGGGCCTGCCGAAGTACGGCACGGCGATCCTGATCAACATAATCAACCAGGCGGGCGCGCTACCCTTCAAGAACTGGCAGTCCGGCTACAACCCCGAGGCGGACAAGATCAGCGGCGAGACCCTCGAGAGGACCTACCTCATTGCGAGGAGGCCCTGCTGGGGCTGCCAGATAGGCTGCGGCCGCGTGACCAAGGTCCCGAGCGGCCCCTACCAGATACTCCACACCGAGGGGCCTGAGTACGAGAGCATCTGGGCGCTGGGCAACGCCACAGGCGTCATGGACCTCGCGGCGATAATCAAGGCTAACCACCTCTGCGACGAGCTCGGCATGGACCCGATAACCATGGGCTCCACGATCGCCTGCGCGATGGAGCTCTACGAGAAGGGCTACATCCCCGCCGAGGACCTCCAGGGCCTCGACCTGAGGTTCGGCAACGCCGCCGCGCTCGTCGAGTGCGTTTGGAGGACAGCGTACAAGGCAGGCTTCGGCGCCAAGCTCGCGCTGGGAAGCAAGCGCCTCGCCGAGATGTACGGCGCCCCCGAGCTCTCAATGAGCGTCAAGGGCCTCGAGATGCCCGCCTACGACCCGAGGGGTGCGAAGGGCATCGGGCTGAACTACGCCACCGCGAACAGGGGAGGCTGCCACGTCACCGGCTACACGATCTCACCGGAGATCCTCGGCATACCTCAGAAGATCGACCCGCTCACCCCCGAGGGCAAGGCCTACTGGGTGAAGGTGTTCCAAGACTTCACCAGCGTCGTCAACAGCGCGGTGAACTGCCTCTTCGTCACTTTCGAGCTGGGCGCGAAGGACTACGCGGCGCTGTTCAACACGATCGCGGGCTTCAACTTCACAGAGCAGGACGTGATGACGATAGGCGAGAGGATCTACAACCTGGAGAGGTACATCATGTCGCTCTACGGCTTCTCTGCCAAGGACGACACGCTGCCGCCGAGGCTCCTCAAGGAGCCCATGCCCGAAGGGCCTGCGAAGGGCCAGGTCGTCGAGCTCGACAAGATGCTCCAGGAGTACTACAAGCTCAGAGGCTGGGTCGACGGCGTGCCAACGAAGGAGAAGCTGAAGGAGCTCGGCATAGAGCTCTAGAAGGAAAGTTCCCCCCTCAACTAGTTTTTTCTACTTTTAGCTCCCCCGGGTTACCGAGCTCAGAAACTCCTGGAAGAGCTTCTCGTGCTTGCACTTCTCGCACAGGTAGAGGGACTGGATTGTTTCTTCGCCGAACCCTCTCTCGCGCATCCTCCTTTCAAGGCTCTTCAGCCTCGCCAGAGGCCCCAGGGGGGCGCCGCACTGCCTGCAGCGTGCTACACCGCTGCTGGCTACCATCTCGAAGGCGTCAGCAACCTGGAGCTGCCTGCTGAGGGTGAGAGCCTTCTCAGGGCACTTCTCCACGCAGGCTGAGCAGCCGACGCAGAGGGAGCTGTTGAAGAGGAGTGAGACCTTGTCGCCGTCCTGGGAGAGCTTCAGCGCGCCGGTGGGGCACAGGTTGGCGCACGCCCCGCAGAGCGTGCAAGCCTCGCTCGCCGACAGCCGGAATAGGGGCAGCCTCGTGGGCGCGGCCCGGGGCTTCACCGCGAAGAGCGATGCTAGCTTGGGCAGCTCGGAGGGGGCTGTGGCCCAGGCTCCGAGCGGCGGGCCGAGGTTCTCCTCAACCTCTCCCACGGCTTCCAGGTGGATCTTCGCCGCCGCCCAGCGGCTACACTTCTCGCCGAGCGCGCAGTAGAAGGAGACCGAGAGCCCTCTCAGCTTGGCGTAGAGGAGCTCGTGCAGCCTGAATGCCGCAATGCACGGAAGTGTCAGGACCAGCGCCCTACCCGAGCTACCGGGGGCGTCGTACACACTACCCCTGCCCCAGGGGCAGGTGACCACCAGCCTCTCGATGCCCTTCGAGGATGCTGCGTCAACCAGCTTCCTCACGGCCGACGGCGGGGCAGCAGGCTGGAAGAGCAGGCCGCTGGGGCAGCTGCTCGTGCACAGCCCGCACTCCAGGCACTTCTCCCCCTCCACCCTGGGAGGCTTCCCCTCGAGCGCTGAGAAGGGGCACGACTGGAGGCACAGCGCGCAATCCGGCAGCCTAGTGCACCTCAGCGAGTCCACGTCGACGAGCGCTAGGTAGCGCAGCGCGGAGCTGAGCCCGCGCGAGAGCAGGTCGCGGCGTGAGACGCGAGCGTCCAGGTTTACACTGATGTGCAGAGTGTACTTGGAGGACTCGCGGAGGTACTCCTCCCAGATGCTCAGGAGCTCCTCCAAGCCTAGGGAGGACAGCGCCGTGTCCCTCTCCTTGTCGACGAAGACCACCCTGGGCCACCGCGCACCCATGCCGGCGAGCTCGCCCAGGATGCTGCCCCAGAGGTTGGCCGCCTCCGGGGGTCCCACAACTACGACTCCGTCCGCCCGCTCAGAGGCGTCAGCGATAGCCCTCAGGGTCTCTCCTAGGGCGCCGTGCCCGCTACCTAGTGAGGGCTCGAGCACGATTCTCTCAACACGCGGTGCAGGGGTGTCCCTGGACATACTCTGCACAGACTCAAACTTTCCCGCGCGGTAAAACTTTATGGTGGTAGCGCGGAGACGAATTAGGGCTAGGGCATGGTCAGAGTGAAGTTCATGCTCTTCGCAACCCTCAGGGAGAAGTACGGGCACAAGGAGGTCACCGTGGAGTGCGACGGGACGCTACGCGACGCTGTGCTGAGAGCCGCAGAGCTCCTGGGGCCCGAGTTCGTGAGCGAAGTGTACGAGAACGGCGAGGTCAGAAGGGACAGGATAATCCTGGTGAACGGCAGGCATGTGCAGTTCCTCAGCTCCGACAGGCTAGAGGACGGGGCCGTGGTGTCCATATTCCCACCGATAGCCGGAGGCTAGCGAGGGCGCGGCGCTGGGTATAATTGGCCCCGGAGGTCTTTCTTTTCGGAGTATGCCGGCTACTGCAAGAGGAGGCGCTGCGCAAGCCCTGAGGGTCAGGTTCAAGGTGTGGCTTGAGAGCGAGAGCGGCGCGCTGCTGGGGGAGGGGGGTGTTGAGCTTTTGAGGGCTGTCCAGGAGACGGGATCGCTGAAGGAGGCCGCGAGGAGGCTGAACTACTCCTACTCCTTTGCCTGGAGGTACCTGCGGAGGCTCGAGGACAGGCTGGGCTTGAAGCTCGTGAGGACGCTCCGCGGCGGCAAGGCTGGTGGGACAGCTGAGCTGACGGAGGAGGCGGAGCGCCTCCTCGAGATATACACCCTGGCCGAGGAGGCTGTGAGAAGCGTCGTGGAGCGGATAAACGCAGCGATAGCGGAGAACAGCCTCTAGCAAATGGTATTCATACCGGGTCGCCTGGCAGGTGCTTGTGCTCAGCTCGTGGGCGCATGGGCTGTGGTGCCCCAGCCATGTGCTAAGCCGATACGGTCGAAGATTTTCAACTGTTAGCGTTTATATCTCGTCTTAGTAACTTTACTGTGTGAAGAAGCCTGTACTCGTCTTAGCGCTAGGTGGCAACGCGCTGCTGAGGAGGGGGGAGAGGGGCACCTTCGAGGAGCAGCTCTCGAATCTGCTGCGGGTCGCCCCCTCCCTCCTGGAGCTCTCCAGGGAGTACCAGCTGGTGGTCACGCACGGCAATGGGCCTCAGGTGGGGAACCTCTACCTGCAGCAGGAGAGCACGAGCGAAGCCCCTCCCATGCCCCTCCACGCCTGCGTTGCTATGACCCAGAGTCTGATAGGCTACCTGATCCAGCTCGCTGTGAACAGCGTCGACCCCGGAGCCAGGGTTGCCGTGGTGCCCACGCGCGTGCTCGTAGACCCCGAGGACCCCGCGTTCAGGAGGCCCATGAAGCCCATCGGCCCTTACTACCCCGAGCACCTCCGAGAGGCTCTCGCAGCGAGGGGGTGGGAACTGGTGCACGTCCCAGGGAGGGGTTACAGGCGCGTAGTACCCTCGCCGAGACCTAAGCGCATCGTGGACATCGACGTGATAAGAGAGCTGCTCGGCAGGGTGGACCTGGTGGTCGCGGCAGGCGGAGGCGGCATCCCCGTTGTCGAGCGCGGTGGGCGGCTGGAGGGTGTGGACGCTGTGATAGACAAGGACCTTGCTTCCTCGCTGCTCGCCAGGGAGCTCGGCGCAGACATCCTCGTCATACTCACGGACGTCGAAGGCGTGTACCTGAACTACGGCAGGCCCGACGCCAGGCTGCTCACACGTCTCTGCGCCTCCGAGGCCGAGAGGCTGCTCTCCGAGGGGCACTTCCCACCGGGCACCATGGGCCCCAAGGTGGAGGCCTGCGTGGAGTTCGTGAGAAGCGGCGGTAGGGCCGCTATTGGCAGCCTTGAGAGAGCGCTAGAGGTGGTCAGGGGGGTCTCCGGCACCCTTCTGGAGAACTGCTAGCGCGGTCAAGCACGCTTTATTACCCGGCTTCACCGCGTCGTACCTGGGGGTTAATGGACCAGCGGGCTAGGAGGCTGCTCTCCGCGCTACCAGCTCTAGCGGCAGCGCTGGTGCTGCTCTCAGCGGTCTGGACTCAGCCGAGCCCTGTCGTTGTCGAGGAAGTGGTTGAGTACGGTGTGAGGGGGAGGTTCGTCCTCGTGAACAGGCACAACGTGACGCTGAACGACTTCGTCTACATTGCGCTCCCGCAGAACACGAGCTTCCAGGAGAGCTACGTCGTGCGCGTGGAGCCACCGCTCCTGAGGCTCGTCAAGGACGAGGACGGCAACGTCATGGGCGTTGTGAGAGTTGTCGCGAAGCCGGGCGAGAAGGTTGCTGTCGACGTCGAGTACAGAGTGGTCGTGAGGGGCTACAGGATAAGAGTGGATCTGGCGCGCGGCGAGTGGCCTCCCCTCTCGGTTGCTGAGCGGTACACGTCCAAGACTGCCTACTGGAACACTTACAACCTTACGCTGGTGGGGCTAGCCTACAGTGCTGCTTACGCGGACTCTCCCTTGGAGACCGCCAGCAGGCTGGCCTCCTGGGTTCTCCCGCGAATCAGCTACACGGTGAACTTAGGGCGGGCTGGCAGCGACAGAGCGCTTATCAGGACGTTCGGGGGCTACGCCGTTCGGGGGGACTGCGTCGAGGTCGCGGACGTCTATGTGACCATGGCCAGGGCTCTCGGGCTGCCCGCCAGGACTGCGTACGGTGTGCTCCTGACCAGCTACTCGCAGAGGATGTGGCTCAACATGTCGACCGTGGGGGAGGAGGGCGAGGCGCTGCTCCAGCACTGGGGAGGCCACATGTGGCCCCAGGTGTACATACCCCCCTACGGCTGGGTGGACGTTGACATGCTGGACGGGATGAGCCCCAACGTGGGCGTGTACAGCGCCCGCCACATAGTCTTCGGCGTAGAGGAGACTAAGTACTACGGCTCGGCGCTCACCAGCAGCTGCATCCCCAGCTACCTGGACCTAGAGTACGTGGAGTACGAGTTCAGAGGTGTTAGGCGATGAGCGGGCGCTGCCTCGCGCTAGCCCTGCTGCTCCTCCTCTCTCCCTGGTGGGCTCTCGCTTCAGCACAGCCGAACTACTGGACAGCACTGAACTTCCGCGTGACCTTCTTCGGGAACGGCACCGTGCTCGTAGAGGAGCTCCTGCACCCCTTCACAGCTGATGGGAGGAGCCTCTTCGAGGACAGGGAGGTCGAGGCGCACTTAAGGAACTCGACAGGGGAGTTCCTCAACTACGCTCTCCTCATGTTCACCGACAGGCCCGACAGGATCCTGTACCGCGCGGCCCTCAGGATGGATAAGAGGTACGGCGAGCGCGTCTACTGCGACGTGTCGGGGACGGGGAGGATGGAGGAGTTCCTTGGAGCCTACGTCTTCCCCGTCCTCATCTACCTCAACACGAGCGCCTTCGTCACCCCTCTCGGGGACGGCGCCTACCAGGTCAGGGTCAGGGACAGCTTCACCAGCTCAGACCCCAGGAGCTGGATTGACGTCATAGAGTTCCGCTTCCAGGGCGCGCGGCTTGTGAACTACACCTGGGCCCCGGCGTACGCGAGTGGCCCAGCGGAGGCTGGCGAGGGGAGGCTGGTTTGGAGGAACCACAACGAGCTGGAGGCTCCCGACTACTACATCTTCGCGTTGCTTCTGCCGGGATTCAAGTACGAGGGGGTACCGCCCGAGGTGCGGGCAGCCATCCGGGAAGCATTCCTCGAAGGCACGAGGCTGACCGTGGTCGTCGAGAACACGGGCCTAACCAGCGGGTACTCCGTGGTGTGGGTGAGGGGCGGGAGCGTCGACCAGGCCCGGAGGGTGTTTCTCAACCCTAGGGAAAGGAGGGTGGTCGTCTTCCCCTACGTGCCCCCTGGCAACTACACGGTGCTCCTCCTCTCAGGCTCTAAAGTGCTCGACGAGCGGGCCGTGCTTCCAGGAGTTCCCGCTCCTGCCCCTGCCTTCCGGGAGCTCCAGAGGCTGCTCCCCCTAGTCCTCCTGGCAGTAGCGGCTATCGCGCTTGCAGCGCTCGCTTTGGCTAGGAAAAGGAAGGGGAAAGAAACCACCACTGCTCCGCCAGCAGGAGCCTAGGCGGTGTGCTTCGACGTGCCCACTTCCCTGAAGAGTATGTACGGCGCCCTCGTCGGGGTATCTACCTCCCACCAGTGTATGTCGTAGACCTCCCTCCCGATGGCCGCGATGCTGTTGAGCATGCGTGGCAGAGCGTCCGCGATCCTCATCTTCCTGGCAGCGCCCACGACCTCGCCGTTCCTCACGATGAGGACTGCGTCCCTGGTGATCGTGGAGAAGGTCCCCTCGATGTAGTTCTGCAGCCTAGTGTACCAGTTGTTCGTGACGACGAGCCCCTCCCTCACCTCCCGGATCATCTCGTCCAGGCTGTAGCCGCCCGGAAGGACCTCGAGGGCCCAGACCCTCGGGAATATCAACCCAGCGTTACCAGTGCTCCGGGCCCCGAACTTCGCCGCGGTCTTCGTGTTGTGGAGGATGTTCGCCAGGACTCCCTTCTCCACGATGGGCTTCGAGTACGTGGGTACCCCCTCATCGTCGAACGCGGTGGAGCCGGGGAGCTCGCTGTTCCTTGGGGCGTCTATGATTGTGAGCTGCTCAGAGGCCACCTTGTCGCCTGGAGCCTTGTTCACGAAGATCGAGGCCCCCATGAGTATGGATGACGCCGTCGCCATGTCAGCCACGATGTTGAACAAGTTCCCCACCACCATTGGGGAGAGGATCACGTCGTACTTGCCCGGAGGCACGTCCTCCTGCCTCCTGCTCTCGAAGGCAAGCCTCGAAGCGGTGCTGGCAACCTCCTCTATCCTCTGCAGGTCGAACCTCCTGCTGCCCAGAGCCCACTGGCCGGACCCCTCGCCGGCGAACGACCTGATGTACATCTTCAGGCTTGTTGCCTCCTCCTCCAGCTCCGCGCCCTTGCTCGTGACAAGCGCCTTCCTCTCGTAGCTCACCTGGAACATGCCGGCGAAGTAGTCGATGCTATGCCTGAGCGCGGCCTCCACCACAGCCTCGCTGACGCTGGAGGGGTCGTGCAGAACGTCGATGAGCTTCCTGTCCACGAGCCCCTCGAGGGGCTGAGGCTTCTCGGGCTCCGGGAGCGGCGCGTACAGCATGGAGGGGGGTACCTTGGCGTGCAGCGAGTGGAGCTCGCTTATCAGGCGGTAGGCCTCCTCCAGCGAGCCAACGGGCACGCTGGTCCCGAGCAGCCGCTGGTTCTTAGCCAGGTAGACGCTTGCCTCCCGGCTGCTCCACCTCTGAACGACGCTCGGCTCGCTGTTCGCGAACTTCACCATCAGGCTCTCCGTGTGGGTGACCAGCACAGCGGCCTCCTCGAAGCCCTCCCTCAGCGCTCTGTCCCTGAGCTTAACCCCTACCTCGATCAGCTCGGACATCACGCGATCACCCTCAGCTGGATGTTCCTCAGCCTGACGTTAGGCCCGCCGAACCACACGGGGACGCCCTGCATAGGCTCGCCCTTGCCGCACGTCCCCGCGTAGAACTCCAGGTTCCTGTCGGCGGCGTCGACGCTGCTGTAGAAGGTCCTAGTCGTGATCTCTAGGACGGGGTTCTTGACCAGGTGCTTCAGCTCGCCGTTCTCAATGAGGTACGCCTCGAGCCCGCCGTACCTCTGGCTCCACCTCTCGTCGTCGATGTTCCACTCCATGTAGCTCTTGATGTACACGCCGTACTTCACGCCCTCGATGAGCTCCTCGAGCGTGTGGTCTCCCGGCTTGAAGTACGTGTTCGCCATCCTGATTATGGGCTCGCTCGCATGGTCCATGGCCCGCGCAGCCGCGTTGCTCTGAGTGCCGAAGACCTTTGCCGTCCAGCGGTTGTGCAGGAACTCGTTGATCACACCCTCCTTGTACAGGTAGCGGGGCCGCGCGGGGACACCCTCGTCGTCGTAGAGGTAGAAGCCGTTGCTGCCGGGTATCGTCGGGTCATCGATCACCGTAGCTACCTCGCTGCCTATCCGCTGACCCCGCATGTCGGGCTTTATGAAGCTCTTCCCAGCCTGCGCCGCCTCGCGGCCCAGTATCCTGTCGGCCTCGCTCGGGTGGCCGCAGCTCTCGTGCACCATCAGGCCCACGATCTCGCTGCCGACGACCACGTCCACAGGCCTGTCGGTGGGGGGCTTAACCGCTTCCAGGATTATCCTCTCAAACGTCTTGACATCCCCCGGGAGGTAGCCCAGGACGTCCCACTTCTCCACCCACTCGTAACCGCCGGAGGCCGCGTGGGAGAAGAACCTCTGCACAGTCCCCTTCGAGGGTACGGTCACGACGACGTTGTACCAGATAGAGACACGGGGGACCCTGCTCCTGATGAGGGCTCCATCGCTGTTGGCGACCACCTTCTCCTCGACGCTCTCGCCGAGGGACATCGTGAGCGTGGCCACTCTCGCTGTCGTTGTCGCGGTGCTGACATGCTTCCAGACGTCGGCGCAGTACGCGACCTTCTCCTCCACGCTCACGCCAGAGGCCTTCTTCTTCTCGAGAGCCTCGTAGGAAGCCCTGCCCAGCCTCTCGTGGCTCAGCTCGATCGGGTGCTTCATTAGCTTGCTGTGCGCCCTCGCCTTCGCGAACGCCTCGTCCACGGCGGTCTTCACGCCACCCCAGGTGAGCGTGTCCGTGGAGGAGAAGCCCAGGGCGCCGCCGACAAGAACCCGCACCGCCACGCCCTCCCTGAAGCTCTTCTCAAGACCTATGAACTCCCCATTCCTGGTCGCCACGCCACTCCGAGCAACCTTGTGGTAGCGCGCCTCGGCGTACCCGGCGCCCAGCGACAAGGCGTAGTCAACAGCCTTCAGCACGAGGTCCTCGTACTCCCAGCTCATGCACCCCCACGTGCGCTAGGCCCTTAAATAAAACTTGCCTGCATCTTGCTAAGCAGGCTGGTTTAAAAACGCTTTAAAGCGGGGTGCCGCACGAGCGAGTGAAGAGGCGGATGAAGCTCGTGTTCATAGGCCCTCCGGGCGTCGGTAAGGGCACGTACGCCCAGGCGGTCTCCCAGCGCTTCCAGATCCCCCACATATCCACCGGGGACATCTTCAGGGAGGAGGTCAAGCGAGGCAGCGAGCTCGGCAGGAAGGTGCAGTACTACCTTGAGAGGGGTCTCCTCGTACCCGACGAGATCGTGGTGGAGGTCGTCAAGGCTAGGCTCTCCCAGGACGACTGCCGGCGCGGCTTCATTCTCGACGGCTTCCCCAGGACCCTAGCCCAGGCGGAGGCCCTGGAGGGCTTCGCACCCCCCGACCTGGTCCTGAACTTCGTCGCCGACGACAGCGTGATCGTAGAGAGGCTGAGCGGCAGGAGAGTCTGCTCGAAGTGCGGCGCGATATACCACGTGAAGTACATGCCACCGCGCTTCCCGGGGACCTGCGATAAGTGCGGCGCGCCGCTGGTCGTGAGAAAGGACGACAGGCCCGAGGTTATAGCCGAGAGGCTCGCGCTGTACAGGGAGCAGTTCTCCCCCATAATATCCTACTACGAGAGGAGGGGCAAGCTGGTGACGATATCCGCGAACGCTCAGGCGCCCGAGGTAATACCTGTTGTGATATCCACGATTGAGAGGTTCCTGAGGGGGAGGGGCCAGCTGTAGAGAGGCTGAGCAGCCGCGCTCAGGCTCTTCCCGTCTGTACAAGCTCCTCCACAGGTACGTCGCTGAGCAGCCTTCTAAGCTCCTCCAGACCCCTTGGAGACCTGCTGAGGAGGGGCACTGTGAAGATGGGGAAGCCCTGGGGCAGGAACTTCCTGTACTCCTCCTCTACCTCGAGGTAGGGCTGCTCCCTGATGTGCATGTTGAGGAAGAGCCCTCCCAGCGGGATCCCGAAGGATAGAAGCTCCTGGTACACGCGCCGCGCAACCTGGAGGTCCACGTACATGGGCCTTGCGACCAGGAAGGCTCTGTGGCTGCTGGACCGCAGGAACTCGAGGACATCGTGGGCGAGCTTTCTCCACGACTCGATCAGCTCCAGGGGGTCTGCGGCGCCCGTCCTTATCTTCTCGATCACGCCCTTCACCTTGAGGTACATCTTGACGGCGTCGCCAAGGTGGTCGTAGAACTCCTTCTCTATCCTGAGCATGCGCAGCCCACCGCCCGTGGCCATGGTGTCCCAGACGAGGAAGTCGTACCCGCTGCTGCGCGCCCGCTCGTACACGTAGTAGAGGGCGAACTCCTCCACAATCCCTGGAGCTCCAGCCACGTAGTCGATAACCTCCCTACCCACGGGGAATATGCTTGAAGCCACCCTGTAGACCTCCTCCCCGAACCTCTGCTTCCAGAGCTCGATGATGCTGTCCTCGGTGAGCTGCTCGGCGTAAAGGTTCTCCGCAACCTTCGTGGGGCGGGGCGGCACCTCTAGGCCCAGGACGTCGCCCAGGGAGGGTACGAAGTCCGTGGAGATCAGCAGCGTCCTGTAACCCCTCTCCGCCAGGCGCACGGCAAGCGAGCTCGACAGGGTTGTCTTGCCGACACCCCCCTTACCCCAGAAGCTGAGGACCACCGTCACGGGCTTACTCGCACGCGCGCTAATTAAAACCTGTTCCTCTCTGTGTAAGTGTTTTAAAGCCGTGGCGATGCACATCCCCGCCTGATGAAACCGCCAGTGGTCCGACGGGTGAGGACATCACACCCTGCTGAGACCACGCGGAGTCAGGGAGTTCCCCAGCGGCTTCCCCGCGCGCTCGAGGTTTAGGAGGATCTCCTTCGCGCGCGGGCCGAGCTCGAAGCCCCCCAGTCCCCGCGCTCCCACAACCCTGTGGCAGGGTACTAGTATGAGGACCTCGTTCCTCCTCAGCGCGTGGCCGACAACTCTGGGGTGCGTGCCCACTCTCCGGGCGATCTCCCCGTAGGTGGCTGTAGAGCCGTAGGGGATCCTTCTGACCTCGGAGTACACCGCGGCGCGCAGGGGGTTAACCGGCATCGCCGGGTCGAAGGAGAAGCTCGCCCTTCCGACTTCGAAGTACTCGCGCAGCTCCTCGGCAAGCTCGCGAGCCTCACCCCCCTCCCTCACGTCTGGGGAGTAGCGCCTGGCGATCTCGAGCACCCTGCTGCGCCTGTGCACTGCCAGCGCTAGGCCGTCTGAGACGGCTACGCACAGCTCCCCGATAGGCGTGCCCAGGCAGTCGATGTAGACGATCCGCATCAGAAGTACACCTTGATGTAATCCCCCACAACAACGACCCTGTACTTCCTCCCCAGCTCTCTGACGGCCGAGGTTATCTCGTCCCTCGTGAACCCCTCTTCGAGGAGCTCCTGCAGAGTGACCCTGCCCACGTTGTTGTACATGCTGCGCCTGGCCAGGTGCTCTATGAGCTGCACCAGAGCGGACACGCGGTTCTCGGTCACGCATTAGCTGATGCCAGGTAAAGATTTATTCCCAGCGGGTGTTAGGCGCGAGTGTGTTCATCGGGGTGCGCTGACGGCCTGGGCGGCGGGGAGGCCGAGCTGCCCGCAGTCTCCGTGATCATCCCGGCCTACCGCGGTGGGAGAGAGCTTGTAGAGCTTGTGGAGCGCCTGCTCGGCGACAGCTATCCTCGAAAGGAAGTGATTGTCGCTGTGGATGAGCCTCTTCCCGATGTGGCGGAGGCCCTGGAGAAGCTCGGGTGCAAGCTTGTTGTGAGCAATGAGAGAAGGGGTAAAGTGCACGCGCTCAACGAGGCAGTTAAGCTGTCAAGCGGGGAGGTGCTAGTCTTCCTCGACGACGACGTGGCTGTGGAGGACGAGTGCTTCCTGGGCAAGATAGTGGAGGCTATGAGGGGCTACGACGTGGCGGATGTGAAGAAGGTAATCGCCGGGCGGTCGCTGCTGGCGAGGCTAGTCCGCATCGAGTACGTGGCGGTGAACTTCGCCAGCATGCTGCTGGCGAGGCTTTCAGGCTACACCGTGGCGTTCAACGGTGCAGCCTTCGCGATCAGGAGGGAGGCCCTCGAGAGCCTTGGGGGCTTCCCCGCAACGCTAACGGAGGACTTCGACCTTGGGCTCAAGTGCTTCCTCCACCGCCTCAGGTACACCTTCGTGGACTCTACCTACGTGCTCAACTACCCGCCGGCGAGCTGGAGTGAGTGGTACAGGCAGCGCAAGAGGTGGGCGATAGGCGTCTCCGACTGGCTCCGCAGGAACTACCGCGTGCTCCTCAAAGCGGTGGCGGAGATGCCGCACGTGCTGCTGCCCGGCCTGGTGCTGCTTCTGCCATCGCTCATCACGTTCGCAATGACCCTTATCCTGTACAACCTGGACCGCTTCAAAGCGGCCGCGCTGCTGCTGATAGGCTTGTCATCCCTGGTCTCGCAGCTGCTACCCGTGGCCACGCTCCTTACGCTCCACATCCAGCTGGCCTACCTGCTCACAGCGGCCCCGCTGCTGGCCACGCTGCTCGTCTTCACAACCTGGCACATCGCCGCATCGAAGAAGCTCTCCATGCGCTCAGAGGCCTACCTCTACCCGCTCTACCTCTTCTTCTACCAGGTGCTCTGGCTAGTGGTGCTCCTCGCAGGTCTCGTGCGGGTTCTCGTGCTGAGGAGGACTGACGTTGAAGACTGGGTCGTCTAATTGCGCTTGCGAAAATTCGTCCAGGGGTTCCTGGCGGGCTTTCGACATTTGCTGATGAACCCCTCGACAACGCTTAAATACCACATGGGCCGTCAGCCTCCCCAGCCAGGTATGACGATCGTAATACGCGTAGCTGAGAAGGCGTTCCTGTCGCCAGCCCCCTCAGCCTCCCTCGACAGGTATGCTCACGCGGCTGCAAACCTGCTGTGCTTGAACCCCCTGATGTCCCCTGCGATCGAGCTCAGAGGTGGCGAGCTGCTCGTGGAGACCTCGCACCCGGTGCTCGCCGCTGTCACCGGGCCTGCCGCGGTGGCAGTGGATGGCAGGAAGGCTGGGACCTGGTCGGCCCTCTACGTGGAGAGGAGCCTGAGCGTCTTCGCGGAGGGGAGGGCCTACGTCTCGGTGAGGGGTCTTCGCGCGCCAGCCGAGAGGAAGGTGCCCTTGAGCAGCGGGGTCGAGCTGAGCACGGAGCCCAACGGGCAGAACGGGGTGAGCGGGCGCCTCCTCGCGGCGCTGAAGGTCCCCCCGTCGCTTCTCAGCGATAACGGCGACTGGCTCCAGGCGGCTCACAGGCTGCAGCGCTACTTCGAGCTGCTCACAGACATCGTCCAGAAGGGTGCTGAGCTCGTCCGCGTGAGCATAGGCGGGGTGGAGTACGAGGCCTGGGTGCTGGAGGTAAGCTGAGGCGGGTAGCTGATGGGCGATAGGTTCTCACAGCTCTTAGAGCTTAGGAAAAAGACTGAGGTGGCCGACCCCGCAGCCGCCCAGAAGCTGCGCGAGCAGGGCAAGCTCACCGCGTGGGAGAGAGTGGAGGCACTGCTCGACAAGGGCTCCTTCGTACCCATCGGCCGCTTTGTACGGCACCGCGCTACGGGCTTCGGCATGGAGTCGAGGGTCGCGTACGGCGACGGCGTGATCGCGGGCCTGGGCACCGTGGATGGAAGGAGGGTCGCGGTGTACGCCCAGGACTTCACCTTCATGGGAGGCAGCGTCGGCGAGATGCACGCGTCCAAGATCGCCAGGCTGCTCGAGCTAGCTGTGAAGATCGGGGTTCCAGTTGTCGGGCTGAATGAGTCGGGCGGCGCGCGCATCCAGGAGGGAGTGGACTCGCTGAAGGGCTACGGTGAGATCTTCTACAGGAACGTCATGGCGAGCGGGGTGGTCCCGCAGATAGTCGCCATCCTCGGCCCCTGCGCCGGCGGCGCTGTGTACTCCCCCGCGCTGGCGGACTTCATTGTGATGACGAGGAAGAGCTACATGTACATCACGGGCCCTAAGGTCGTCAAGGCTTCCGTGGGCGAGGACGTCACACACGAGAGCCTGGGCGGCGCCGAGGTCCACGCTACCAGGAGCGGCGTGGCGCACTTCGTGGTCGAGGACGACCTGGAGGCGGTACGGCTGATTAAGAGGCTGCTCAGCTACCTGCCTAGTAACAACGCTGAGGACCCGCCCTTCCTGGACACGGGCGACGACCCCCTGCGCGAGGACCCGGCTCTCGACGGCGTTGTGCCTGAGGACCCGGTCAAGCCCTACGACGTGAGGGAGGTCATAGCCCGCGTCTTCGACAGGGGCTCGTTCCTCGAGGTGCACGCCCTCTTCGCGCAGAGCGCGGTGGTGGGCTTCGCGAGGCTGGGCGGCTACCCTGTGTGCGTCGTGGCGAACCAGCCGGCCTACATGGCGGGCTGCCTCGACATAGACTCCTCGGACAAGATCTCGAGGTTCGTGACCTTCTGCGACGCCTTCAACTTCCCGATAGTCACGCTGGTCGACGTGCCCGGCTTCCTCCCGGGCACGGTGCAGGAGCACGGAGGCGTGATAAGGCACGGTGCGAAGATCATCTACGCCTACTCCGACGCTACGGTCCCCAAGCTCACCGTCATCATGAGGAAGGCGTACGGCGGGGCGTACATCGCGATGGGGAGCAAGCACCTCGGCGCGGACTACGTGATCGCGTGGCCCACCGCGGAGATAGCGGTGATGGGGCCCGAGGGGGCTATCGAGGTGATCTACAGGAGGGAGCTGGAGAAGGCCCCGAACCCCGAGGAGCTGGCGAAGCAGTTCGCCGAGAAGTACAGGGCCGAGGTCGCCAACCCCTACGTCGCCGCCGCCAGGGGCTACGTTGACGACGTGGTGCTGCCCAGGGAGACCAGGGCCTACCTGTACAGGGCGCTGCTCCACCTGCTGGACAAGCGCGAGAAACATCCCCGCCCGCCGAGGAAGCACGGGGTGCCGCCGGTGTAGATCATGCTGCCGGGCAAGAGGGCGGCGGTGCTCGCCGCGGTGATCGCGTACATTCGCTCACGAGCCTCGCGGCGTGCCGCGCAGGCGGTGCACAGGCCCGTCTCCGCCTGGAGGCTCTCAAGGGCTCTCGACATAGACGACCCCGCCTCCGCGGAGGTGGAAGCTTGAAGAAGCGCTTCATCGTCGTCCTGGATGGCGAGGTGTACGAGGTCGAGGTTGAGACTCCCGAGGGCGCCAGCCCCCTGGAGACCGTGCTCTCCGTCTTTCAGTCGGGTGTTGTCAAGAGGGTTGAGCCACCCCCAGTCGGTAAGGGTGTCGTCCGCGCCCCGATCACGGGGAGGGTCTCCAAGGTCGCCGTGGGGCGGGGAGACCGCGTTGAGAAAGGCTCCACCCTGGTGCTCATAGAGTCGATGAAGACGGTGGTCGAGGTGAAGTCCGACGCAGAGGGCGTGGTGGAGGAGGTCTACGTGAAGGAGGGCGCCACGGTCAGGCAGGGCGACCCCCTTATCAGGCTCTCCTGAACACGCGGGGTAGTTGCCACGGCCGGGGCCGCCCTTTCATGCTTCCGGGGAAGCTGCCATGAGCGCAGAAGCCAAGGCGCCGAGAAAGTAATTAATGCAGGGTGCGCGCTAACCTTCTCGAGCAGGTATGGGCAGGCTCGAGTATAGCGGCATTGTTCTCGAGAGGCTCTCCCACGCGGCCTTCAGAGTCTCAGGAGGCGGGAAGGTGGTCTACATAGACCCCTTCAGAGTGGCTAGAGCGCCCCGCGACGGGGACATCGTGGTCTGCACTCACGACCACTACGACCACTGCAGCCCCGAGGACATCTCCAAGGTTGCGAAGCCGAGCGCGGTGATTGTGGCTAGCGTTAACTGCGAGAAGAAGGTGAAGGGTCTCGGCTACTCCTACAAGCTGCTGCGCCCAGGCGACAGCATCGTTATCCAGGGGGTGGAGCTCAGGGCGGTCCCGGCGTACAACGTGCAGAAGTCCTTCCACCCCAGGGAGTACCAGGGAATAGGCGTGCTGGTCAAGCTGGCCGGCGTCACGATCTACCACGCCGGTGACACGGACTACATACCTGAGATGGAGCGGCTACGCGGCAGCGTCGACATCGCGCTGCTCCCGGTCAGCGGCGTCTACGTGATGGACGCCCGGGAGGCCGCGAAGGCTGCGCTGGCTATAGAGCCAAAGGTGGCGGTTCCCATGCACTACGGGGAGATCGTGGGCAGCGAGCGCGACGCCGAGAGCTTCAGGAAGGCGCTCGAGGGGAGGATCAGGGTCGAGATCCTTTAGCTGGTGTGCGCGTGCTCGGCAGACCGGAAGCTCCTCCGACCCCGCTGAAGCTGGAGGCTACTCGGGTGGCTAGCTCCAACCCGCGGAGAAAGCTGGGCATGCGGTGGCGCGGTAGCGCCGCGCTAGAGCCGCTGGGAGACCGTGTGCCTCGATGCCTCCCCAAACCTGCGGGGGTGGGCGCGCTATGATGGAGTACTACCCGTTCTTCAGGGAGGGCAGGCTTGCAGGCTTTGTGCGCACGTTCTCCGACTACCTGGAGGTCTTCGCCGATGGGTCCTCCAGGTACTACCTGTGGGAGGGTGACTGGGGTCTTCTGCACAGCGGCGGCACCACCTTCTTCCGAGCCTTCTACGAGCCCCCGCTGGAGCCGAGGATCTCTCCTGTGGACCTCGAGGAGAGGGTGGCCAAGGCAGCGGCGGCTATCGGTGATAAGCTGAGGGGGCGTCACGTGCTCGTTGACTTCAGCGGTGGCAAGGATAGCTCGCTCAACCTGCTCTTGATCTCGCTGCTCAGCGAGCGGGTGGGCTTCAGGGTGACGCCCGTCTACGTCCACGTGCCCTACCTCGAGCCTCCGAGCAGCGTGGATCACGCGGAGCGCATAGCCGGGAAGCTCGGGTACGACCTTGAGGTCGTGGAGGCGAACAGAGGCCAGATGCTGTTCTACCTGAGCAGGGAGGGGTTGCCGCGCAGAGGCTCCAGGTGGTGCACATCCCTCAAGATGCGCGCTCTAAGGGAGGCTCGGAGGAGGCTCTCCCCCGACTACGAAGCCAGGGCGGAGAGGCTGGCCGAGTCTGGCAAGAGGATGGAGAGGCTCTCGCTAGCCTTCTCCAGGAGCGCGTACATAGCCGGGAAGACTCTGAACCTCGTCTACGACCTCCCCGCCCTCGCGGTGGCCCAGGTCCTCAGGGAGCGCGGCCTCGTGCACCCGCACTACCTAGACGGGCTGCCGAGGGTGTCGTGCTCCCTGTGCCCCTACAGGAGCCTCTACGAGCTAACCCTCTCCAAGGCTTACCCCCTCGAGGACGAGGGGCTCGTGGAGCACGCAGCCCGCATGCAGTTCCGGAGGCTCTACTCAGCCGTGTCGCAGTGGGAGGAGTTCTGGGGCTACGCGCTGTGGCGCTTCACGCCCTCTGCCGCCAGGTGGAGGCTGGAGGAGAGGAGAGCGGCAGGCGCCGGCGAGCTCTTAACCCTCGAGGAGGCGAGGAGCATGTTCAGGAGCATGTGGGTCTCGGAGCCGCGGCTGGAGGTGGTTGAGCGTGTCTAGGGGCTTCTGGACAGAGCAGCTGGCGCTCTTCGTGCTCGAGAGCGAGGGCTTCGAGGTGCTGGGGAGGCGCGAGAAGATCGTGAAGGGCTCCTCGGAGATAGCAGAGGTGGACCTCGTGGCCCGCAAGCAGGGCGAGCTCTACGCCGTGGAGGTGAAGTCGGGCAAGGTCAGCGTGACCGACGTCAGGCAGGCGTACACGAACGCGAGGCTCCTCGGCGCGAAGCCCCTGATCCTCGCGCGCGGCTTCTCGGACGACTCGGCGAGAGCCCTCGCGGAGGAGCTGGGGGTGCAGGTGATCCTCCTCCCCGAGTACATGCACTTCGTGAGCCCCGAGGAGCTCGCGGAGCTTGTCGAGAAGGCGCTCGTCAGCGTCCTCGACAGGCTGCTGCCTGCAGAGCCCCCGGAGCTGAGCGAGGAGGAAGCCCGCGTCCTCGAGGCGCTGGCAAGGGGCGGCACCTTCCCCGAGGCAGCGAGGCTGGCGGGGATGAGGGAGGACGAGCTGGGCAGGGCCCTCGAGAGGCTCAGGGAGAAGGGCCTGTTCATGCTCGGGAGAAGCCCCAGCGAGCTGAGGCTACAGGCAAAGGTCCTGCTGCTCCTCCGCTCCCTCCTGCGGAGCAGGCCTGCTACTTGATCCTCTCGAGCACTATGGCGGGGCAGACCTTCTTCACGCCGTCTATCCTCCCTATCTCCTCCAGCACGGCCATGAGCTCCTTGCTGCTCCTCGTCCAGACCTCCACCATCACCATGTGGTCCCCGGTGGTCACGTACACCGCCGCCGCGTACTCCTTGCTTGCAACCTCGCTCGCCACGCTCAGCACCTTATCAGGCTCGGTGTCGATGCCCACGAGCGCCACCCCGTTGAAGCCAAGCTTCTTCGGCTCCACGACAACCGTGTACTTCTTGATCACCCCCTCCCTCTCCAGCTTGTCAATCCTCTTCTTCACGGCGACGTCGCTGATGCCCAGCCTCTCCGCTATCTCGGTCAGAGTCCTCCTCGCGTTCTCCGACAGCAGCCTCACTATCTCGAGATCCTTCTCGTCCACCATCCCAGCGGTAGCACCGCCCCAGCTTTATAAATGATGTTCGCATTACAGGCGGAGTCAAACTTTTTCTCCCACCCCTGCAATGCTTTTATGCGCGGTGCCCCTCCCTAACTCGTGCTCGTGCCGAGGCGGTGCATACCTTTCGCGCGCACCTACCCGCAGGGAAGGCGAGGTTTACGGTGGCGCGGTGCTGCCGTGCTGCCCCTAATGCTGCTTATTCTCACCCTCCCAGCTCTCCACCCACAGCCTAGCCAGGAGCTCGCACCGAATGTACTGTTTGCCAGCGTTGAAGACGGCGTGCTGCTCTTCAGCGGGTCCGCTAGGTCGGGCAGGCTGGACTTCCCGCTGCTCGGGTTTTCATCGGGGGCGTTGTCTAAGGCGTATATTCTCCGGGTTAGAGGCTACCTGCTGAGCGCCGCTGCACATGGAGAAAGCTTCTTCTTCGTCGGCACAGCGTACCTCGATGGCCTCCCAGCAGTCCTGCTCGTGCAGCTCCCCAGCGGAGGGAGGCCGCGCGTCACAGTAATCTACTCAGAGGCCCCGCTCTACGGCGTAGACCTCCTGCCCGTAAACGATACCCTCTACATTGCCGGCTATATCTACCGGTATACCCCAGTAGTAGAGTCGGACGTGATCATAGTCAAGTACAACTACGTAACAGGCAGAGTAGAGGGCTCGCTAGCCTTCGGCAGCGTAGCCTTCGACGACCACCCCAAAAGGGTGCTGGCAGGCGGCAACAGCATACTGGTCATCGGGGACACCTACGCCTACAACGTCTCGCAGAGTGATGTGCTGATAGCCAAGGTCACACCCGACCTCAAACTCGTTGAAAGCGTGGCGGTTGGAGGGGCAGGGCGCGAGTCCGCCGAGGACGCGGCTCCGATGAAGAACGGCTCAATCCTGGTCGTGGGCACCACTGTGGGAGGAACGGGGACCCCGGATGCCTTCATAGTGAGGGTCTCGGATATCGGGGGGTTGACCTACCTCTCCGCGGCTGTAGGGTACGAGAATGAGTACGCAGCCGCCGTCTTCAAGGCAGAGAATTCCTACGTTGTAGCACTCTACGGGAGATTCGAGGAGGATGCGAGCTTCACCCTACTCGTGAACTACACCTTGAAGGACCCCTGGACCCTAGAGCCAAGCACAGCGCTGATCGTGAACTCTAGCGCAGGACAAGTAACACCGCTCAGATCCCGCAACACAGCAACTGCAGTCAAGATAGGTAGCTGCATAGCTGTGCTCAACCCCCAGGAGAAAGCTGCGTGCCTAGGGGAGGGAGCTACGCCACTTACAGTAGACCTGCTAGACTTCAAGGAGCAAGCACCAAGGATCCTCACAGGGCTCTACGGCTGGAGACCCCTCTGGTCGGTAGTCAAGGCTAGGGAATGCCCCTCCCTCCAAGCGTCCGATCTTCAACTCCAAGTAGAAGAAATACCTATTTCATCAGTAAAGTTAATAATCAATAGACAGAAATACATAAAGCAGATAGACCCAGTTAGAGAGGTGATAAAATTTATTGAAAGAAACATGCCTCTCCTGCTATTCACCCCAATGCTAGCTGCAGCAATCCTGGTAATCCTTGAGACCAGAAAGCATGGCTTATAGCCTATTGTTAATTAGGAATAATAATCAATACCTCTCCCCGCACTTTGAAAAATATTTAACACCTTCGCTTAGAGGGTTGCGTCTTTGTCTTAGGAAATTCTTGCTGTGGCGAAAGAGATAGAAAAGCTTATATAGGGCAACACTACAAGGAATGCTCCGACAAAACCATGAAAGGCAAAGCTTCATTATTACTCGTCCTGCTCCTCATAGCAGCCTCTCTTGCGCCGCTCCTCAGCGCCCAGCCGCAGCCGCTCCAGGGCCCATGGGTTGACGAGATTGCCTTCGCGAAGGAGGGGGACCCTGCTAAAGTCATGGACATGATAGCAAAGGGCGATGCTCACGTATTCTTCACCGATGTGAAACTTGATGCTGCGATTGCCCAGAGATTAAAGACTGACCCCAATATCAAGTACAAGTACTCCTTCGGGCTCTACTACGAGCTGACCTTTAACCCCGTGGGCCCAGAGTTCCCGAAGACTGGCGAGCTGAACCCCTTCAGCAACCCCAGAATCAGGGAAGCCATGAACTACATCGTCGACAGGAACTACATAGTCAACGAGTTCATGCTGGGCTTTGCTGTCCCCAAGTGGTTCCCGCTCGTCTCGCAGTTCCCAGAGTACGCGAAGCTGGCTGACGTAGCCAAGCTGCTGGAGGCCCAGTACAGCTACAACTTCGAGAAGGGCAAGGAGATCATATTCGAGGAGATGGCCAAGATGGGTGCGGAGTACAAGGATGGTAAGTGGTACTACAAGGGCAAGCCCGTGGTGATTAAGTTCCTCATAAGGGTGGAGGACCAGAGGAGGCAGATCGGCGACTACGTGGCAGACCAGCTCGAGAAGCTTGGCTTCACTGTTGAGAGGATGTATAAGACCGCCAGGGAGGCGAGCCCAATCTGGATACGCGGGAACCCGGCTGATGGTCTGTGGCACGTCTACACCGGAGGATGGGTAACAACCGTGGTGAGCAGGGATGATGCCGATAACTTCGGGTACTTCTACACGCCCTTAGGCAGGCCTGAGCCGCTCTGGCAGGCATACAAGCCAGACCCTGTCTTCATGGATATAGCCACGAGGCTCTGGAACAGGGCTTTTAAGACGATCGAGGAGAGGCAGGAGCTCATGGCAAAGGCCTTAGTGCTCGCCCTGAAGGACTCTGTGAGAGTCTGGCTTCTCGACCAGATAACCCCGTGGATCTACAGCAAGGATGTTACACTGGCAGCCGACCTGAGCGGCGGTCTATGGTCCGCAATATCGATTAGGACGCTGAGGTTCGTTGGTAAGGCTGGAGGCAGCGTCAAGGCGTATATGCGCGAGGTTCTCGTTGAACCGTGGAACCCTGTAGCAGGGACAAACTGGATCTACGACACCCTCCTGATCTACGGTACGCTGGCTTCAGCTTTCCTGATCAACCCCTACACAGGGTTGCCCATGCCTGAGAGGGCTGTGAGCGCTGAGGTGTATGCCCTCAAGGGCACTTCCACCCAGAGCTCGAGCGACTGGTGTAAGCTGACCTTTGTGGATAAGGTTGAGATCCCGGCTGACGCGTGGTACAGCTACGACGTGAAGGCGGGCAAGGTGGTCACTGCGGGAGAGGCTGGTGAGAAGTACGCGCAGGTAAAGATAGTCGTGAACTATGGCGATGTTATCGGGAAGATTAAGTACCACGATGGCACCACGATGAGCCTTGCGGACTGGTTGGTGACCTGGCCGCTGACCTTCGCGAGGGTTGACCCGAGCAGCCCGCTCTACGACGAGGCTGCATTGCCCGGCTTCCGGGCCTGGAGGGAGCCGTTCAGGGCCTGGAGGATTGTGAGCACGTCACCGCTGGTCATCGAGTACTACGTCAACTACACGTCTCTCGACGCTGAGTTGATAGTTTCCGCGTTTGCAGGCTGGGCTAGCATCCCGTGGCACGCCTACGCCATCGGTATCAGGGCGGAGGAGAAGGGTCTCCTTGCCTTCAGCTCGAGTAAGGCTAGCAAGATGAAGGTAGAGTGGATGAACTACATCGGCGGGCCCAGCCTCGAAATACTCGCGAAGATGCTGGACGAGAGCATCGCTGAGGGCTACATACCCTTCAAGGAGTTCATGAGCAAGTACGTCAAGGTGGACGAGGCTAAGGCAAGGTACGAGGCTCTCAAGAAGTGGTACGCGGAGCACAAGCACTTCTGGGTTGGTGACGGCCCGTACTACCTGGACAGGGCGGACTTCACCGCGCACATAGCAGTGCTGAAGGCCAACAGGAACTACCCGGACAAGTCCGACAGGTGGGACTGGCTCGCCGAGCCGCCGGTACCCGAGGCTGCCATCCAGCCGCCGGAGAACGTTGTGCCAGGGCTCGATGCAACCTTCACGATCAGGCTGAGCTATGCTGGCAAGCCCTACCCCAATGCTAGGATTGACTTCGTCAAGTTCATGGTAATGGACGCAGCTGGGAATGTTCTCGCAAAGGGCAGTGCAACCCCAGCCGCTGAGGGTACCTGGCAGGCGAAGCTGTCCCCAGAGGACACAGGTAAGCTCGCACCCGGGTCCTACAGGTTCATGGTGATCGCTCTGAGCAAGGACGTGGCAACCCCGGCGATCAAGGAGGCTCCGTTCACGGTCATCCCGCAGGTCGCCTACTTCCAGGCGATGGTCGCGGGCACCAGAAGCCTGCTCGAGTCCAGGATTGCGGGCGTGGAGTCGGGAGTAGGCGAGCTGAGGAGCAAGGTCTCCGACCTCGCGAGCACAGCGGCGTCTCTCCAGAGCACGGCGAACATCTTGATGGCGATATCTGTCATAAGCCTGATCATAGCCTTAGTGGCTGTGTTCCTGGCGTTGAGAAA
Organism: Thermofilum sp.; assembly: GCA_020833575.1. GTDB lineage: Archaea > Thermoproteota > Thermoprotei > Thermofilales > Thermofilaceae > Thermofilum. Next base: position 42,971 of record JAJHRT010000002.1, read on the forward strand.
GCCTAAAGCCGCAGTGAAGCAGTAAAAATTAAGGAGGGAAAAATTAAAAAATCTTTTTACTGCATTTCTACTCCTTAAGTGCCTTCTCGTTTAAGATTCTCTCCGTATAATTTTCTAAGTGGTATTACGGAAAAATATTTAAACAAGGAGATAACGGGTGTGCTCGGCCATGGTCTCGAAGCGGCTGATAAGGCACCTAGTGATACGCGGGGTAACGCTCTACCTGACGGTAGTTATAGCCGTG